>JAGBRG010000244.1 GCA_017632495.1 Spirochaetales bacterium | reverse complement strand
GGACTTTCTGAAGTATGTGTTCAAGTATGTTCTGGACAACTGCCAGGAGGACATGGACTTCTTCTCCAAGTTCGTCGAGCCCGGTGTCAAGGACACTCTGGTACACGTTGTGGAAAGCCCGTTTGCCCACATGACATACACCGATGCCGTCAAGGAGCTTGAGAAGGCATCCGACAAATTCGATTTCAAGCCGTTCTGGGGCTGCGACCTTCAGACCGAGCACGAGAGATTCCTCACCGAAGAGGTTGCAAAGCGCCCTGTGATCGTCACCGATTATCCGAAGGAGATCAAGGCTTTCTACATGAAGCTGAACGAGGACGGAAAGACAGTCCGCGCCATGGACGTCCTGGCTCCGAGACTCGGAGAAATCATCGGAGGTTCCGAGAGAGAGTACAGACTTGATATTCTCAAGGCAAGGATGGCCGAGCTCGGACTGAATGAGCAGGATTATTGGTGGTATCTGGAACTCAGGAAGTACGGCTCAGTACCGCATTCGGGCTTCGGTCTCGGATTTGAAAGAGCCGTTCAGTATGTGACGGGAATGCAGAACATCCGTGATGTCATTCCGTATCCCAGAGCATCAAAGCAGGCAGATTTTTAATCCGCACAGGAGGGACAGATGAAAAAGGTTCTGGCAGTTCTTGCAGATGGTTTTGAGGAACTTGAGGCAATCTCCCCGATAGATGTTCTGAGAAGAGCCGGAGCCTCTGTCACTCTGGCAGCTCTGAAGATGTACGACGGCCTTAAGGTCCGCGGTTCTCATGATATCTACGTTCAGTGCGATTCCCTTTTGTCCGATGTGGCGAAAGATCATTTTGATGCCATATTCTTTCCGGGCGGAATGCCGGGAGCAACGAATCTGGCATCAAGCCCTGAAGTGAAGGACCTTATTCTCAATACCTACAAGCGCGGGGACCTTGTTTGCGCAATCTGCGCATCTCCTGCCTATGTTCTTGCCCCTTTGGGAATTCTGGACGGCAAAAAAGTCACATGCTATCCTGGATGCGAAAGCGTGGCTCCAAACGTTAAATTCGGAAATTACAGAGCAGTCAGAGATGCGAACGTCATAACATCGGCAGGGCCGGGAACGGCCTTGGAGTTCGGCCTTCTGATTGCGGAGACTCTCTTTGGCAAGCAGGTGAGCGAAAAGCTTTCCGGCGGCATGATCTGTAAGTGAGGCACTTATGAAGAAAATCGGTTTCGACAACGAAAAGTATCTTGAGGAACAGAAAAAGTTCATCCTTGAAAGAGCCAAGAAAGTCGAGGGCAGGCTCTACGTCGAGTGCGGCGGAAAGCTTTTATTCGATTATCACGCCGCCCGCGTCCTTCCCGGATTCGACACCAACGACAAGATGAAGGTCTTTCAGTCCTTCAAGGAGAATCTTGATGTCATCATCTGCATCCACGCAGGAGACATCGAGCACCGCAAGATGCGTTCCGATTTCGGAATCTCATATGACACCGACGTCTTCAAGATGATCGATGACTTTGCCGCATGGGGCATCAAGGCCGACAAGGTCGTCGTCACCAGATACAACGGCGAACGCAGCGCCAACAACTTCGCCGACATGCTCACAAGGCGAGGCATCAAGGTCTACTTCCACCGCCCGATCATGGGATATCCCGACAACGTGGACATGGTCGTAAGTGACGAGGGCTATGGAAGCAACCCCTACATCCCCACCGACGCCGATGTTGTCATTGTCACGGCCCCAGGACCCGGAAGCGGAAAGCTTGCCACATGTCTTTCCCAGATCTATCACGAGTTCCGCGAGGGCAGAAAGGCAGGTTATGCAAAATTCGAGTCCTTCCCGATTTGGAACCTGCCGATTGACCATCCTGTGAACATTGCCTATGAGGCTGCCACGGCCGATATCGGAGACTACAACCAGATCGACCACTATTATGTTGCAGCTACAGGAAATATCTCTGTCAACTACAACCGTGACATGGAAGCTTATCCTCTTTTGAAGAGGATTCTGGACAAGATCACAGGAGGATCTTTCAGCTACAATTCTCCGACCGACATGGGCGTCAACCGCCTGGGATTCGGAATCAGCGACGATGCTGTTGTCCGCGAGGCTGCAAATCAGGAGATCATCAGACGCTACTACCGCTCTGCATGTGAATATGCCCAGGGAATCGGCACAAAGGAGACCGTCCAAAGAAGCTACGAGATCATGAACAAGGCAGGCCTTTGTTGTGAGGACAGACCTACCGTCAAAGTCGCCCAGAGTGCTTTGGAAGATGCAATTGCACGTGGAAAGAGCAAGAACGGAATCTCCTGCGCCGCAGCGATTCAGCTCAATGACGGAACTTTTGTCACAGGCCACAACTCGCTTTTGATGCATGCTTCAAGCGCACTCGTTCTGAATTCGCTGAAGGTCATGGCCGGAATTGACAAGAAGACCGAGCTTATCCCTCACCAGATTCTGGACAGCGTCTATGCTGTAAAGCGTGATGTCCTCAGAGGCCGCGGAATCAGTCTGAACCTGGATGAGACCCTAATCTGCCTTGCCATGGCCGCTGCCATGGACGAGAATGCCAAGAAGGCGCTTTCCATGCTTCCGAACCTCAGAGGCTGCGAGTCCCACATGAGCCACATCCCAAGTGCAGGAGACTCATCCGGTCTGAGAAAGCTTGGAATCAATGTCACAAGCGAGCCCAAGTTTCCGACCAACAACATGAGAAACTTCTGACTTTGTTTCAGGTAGTGAAAACAAGCGACGCACTGAAAAGACGGTCCTGATCTAGGCTCAGGACAAGCTTACAGTCTTTAAGCTGTCTTTCCATGGAAAGCTTGAGATTTGTTTTTCCGTCCTGGATTTTCAAAGTCGCATTCGGAAGCTTTGTTTCTAAAAAGAGTTCCCCCAAGGACGGTTTATTGTCCATATCCCGAGTCATTGTGAAGTGCATCTCAAACTTTGCATCCTGATAGTCTGCTGTGACTTTGAACTGAGTCTTTTCTATTTTTGAGAAATCTGACGAAAAGGTTTTGCTGTGGTTGGCTTCTATTTTCAGAAGACCATACTTTACTGCGGTCCTGAGCTCAATTGTCCTTATCTGACTGTGGCCTCCGTACAGGGGCTTTTCATGGGTGCTTGAGACGTATTTTGCCTCAAGTGATAGTTCTTCATCCTTGAAGACAACGCCTAGGCTCAGATTTTCAACAGGAATGTCTTTTTCCTTGATGCGTTTCAGCGAGGGGCCTGATCCCCCAAGGCCCTTGATGCACTTAGGCCAAGCTTTGTTCCGTTTACGGATAATGACCATCGAGTCGTGCTACCTCCTCCCAGGAGTCTGTCATAGGAGCTTTGTAAAAAAGCTGTGCTTTCTATATCAAGACCGTGGAAGGAGAACTTGTCAGAGCCTCCCAGAATCCAAAAGAGCATGCTGCGTCCAAAGCCCGTTCTGCTCCAG
>JAGBRG010000243.1 GCA_017632495.1 Spirochaetales bacterium | reverse complement strand
GCGGTATTGAGGCTGGATGATCCTTCAACCACTACTCCGTCAATCGGAACCTTCTCTCCAGGCTGGACAATTATCACGGTTCCTATGGCAACCTCATCAGGATCCACCTGTTTAAGATTCCCATCCTCCTCTATGTTCGCATAGTCGGGACGGATATCCATGAGGTCAGAGATATTCCTTCGGCTTTTTCCCACGGCGTAGCTTTGAAACAGCTCTCCTATCTGGTAAAAGAGCATGACAGCTATGGCCTCGTTGTAATCACCGCTTTTCTCATACAGGGCAAGGGCAAATGCTCCGATTGTGGCAAAAGCCATCAGAAAACATTCGTCGAACGGACGGCCGTTTGCAATTCCCCTGACTGCCTTGAGAAGGATGTCATAACCTATGACAAGATATGTGACAAGGTAGAATGCCAGGTAGAACACAAAGCCGAAGGTACCGTCCTGAGGCACAAGGCCTGTTTTCTTTGATATGAATGCGAATATCAGCATCACTGCCGAAATGCATATTCTTATCAGCATCTTCTTCTGCTTTCTGTTCATATTAAGCATAAGCATTCTTCCTTTTCAGAACTCGATTTCGCAGTCCGGCTCAACCTTCCTGCATGCCTTGAAGACGTTCTTCATGACAGCCTTCTCATCAGCACCCTCTTCGAATTCAACATTCATTTTAAGTGCCATGAAGTTCACGCTTGCATCGGCGACTCCGGGAGTCTTCTTTGCAGCCTGTTCCATAAGATTAGCGCAATTTGCACAGTCAACTTCGATTTTATATGTCTTCATGTTGTCCCTCCATTTATCACTTAAACATTTAAGCAGATTCTAAAATGTTTGTCAACAACCCTCATGCACAAAAAAAAGCAGTCTACGAACAGACTGCTTTTCTAAATCTTTATAGATGTTTTCAGATCATCTTTGTCTTTGACTCGTCAATCTCACCGATCTTGAATCTCTGAATCTTGGAAGATGATGAAAGCGGGAACTTCTCCTCCTGGATTGCAAGCTTACGGATCTTCTTGTAGCTCGGAAGTGTTGCATTGACCTCGGTAATCAGGTTGCCGATGTGGTCCAGAAGACCCTTGATGTCGCCCTTGTACTTTTCAGCACATGCATCAGAAGGATGAACAATGGCCATGATGCCCTCGATCTTCTTGGCCGCATCGACCACGTAGCCGCGGACACAGATCTGGTCAATGTCATCATAAAGCTGGAAGCTGTCCTCGATTTCCTCAGGGAAGACGTTCTTTCCACCCTCGGTGACGATGATGTTTCTCTGGCGTCCTGTGAGATAGAGGTAGTTTCTGCTGTCCAGATGTCCGATATCACCGGTGTTGAGCCAGCCGTCCTCGGAAAGGATTTCTGCTGTGGCCTCGGGGTTCTTGTAATAGCCCTGCATGACCATGGAGCCCTTGATGTAGATGAGTCCGTTGCCCTCTGAATCCGGATTGACGATCTTCTCCTCGACTCCCGGGATTGTCTTTCCGACGCTGGTCTCGATGTAATCGAAGACAGGGTTGAGGTTGATGATCGGGCTTGTCTCGGTAAGGCCGTAGCCCTGGACAAAGTCAATTCCAAGCTGGTTGTAGAGCTTGAATGTGGAAGCCGGAAGCGGTCCGCCGCCTGAGATGCAGATTCTGATTTTGTCCAGTGAGACCTTCTTCAGGATGAATCTGAACATCTTCTTTCCGCCCTTCCAGTTGAAGTGCTTCTTCAAGAATCCGCTGATTCCCATAAGGGCACGGATAAGACCGTTTACAATCGGTCCTTTCTCTTTAAGGCCCTTCATGATTCCGGCGATGACCTTGTTGAACAGCATCGGAACTCCGAGGAACATTGTGACGTTTCCTTCCTTCAGGTCCTTGAAGATCTGCTTGACGACAAGCTTCTTTCCGAAAACACAGTTTGCACCGACTGAAACTGACTCGATGAAAACTGCCAGCATTGTATATGCGTGGTGAATCGGTAAAAGTGCGTAGAAGACATCGTCGCTGTAGATGTTCATGTTTCCCTGTGCCTGATAGCAGTCGGAAACGTAGTTCTCATGTGAGAGCATGACTCCCTTGGGTGTTCCGGTTGTTCCGCTTGTGAACATGATTGCGGCAAGCTCTTTGCTTGTTGCGTACTGGATGTCATGTTTCTCAGAGCTCTGCATCTTGTAGATGCTGTTCTCGCCGTCTCCCTCAAGAGCAATCTTGGGAATGTCCAGCTTGATGTTGTCAATCTTCTCATGGTCTGCAAAAAGAACCTTTGTATCTGCAAAGCCCATCAGGTTTGTAATAACTTCCTCTGAGAGGGAATAGTCAACAGGAACAATGAT
>JAGBRG010000242.1 GCA_017632495.1 Spirochaetales bacterium | reverse complement strand
CCATATAGAGTTATCTTCGAATCTCCAGGAGAACTTGATGTGAACAAGGTCCTTGGCGCTATCGCTAATCTCCGATGTGATGTCCGAGATAAGGATGCGCAAGTCATCATAATCCTGAGACAGATTGAGTGTCACGCAGTCGGACTCCAGGAAGTCATTGTACCAAAGTGCTTCCTCCTGAGACAAAGGCACAGTCTTTACTTGCCACTTTCGAGACACCGACTTGTCATAGAAGGAAGTGATGTTCAACGAAACAGCCTCCTTCCTGCTGACCTCCGTCTTCAGTGTGGTAGTGCCAAAGACCGGCATCGACTCTAAAGAATTGTAGCTGTTGCGGAACGAGAAAATGATTGTAGCCTCTTCCTCCACCACATAGACTGTCATCGAGCGGCGGCCAGCATGAACAGTGAATGACAGCAGCTTGCCGTAGTCCTCTGCTGCCGCATCAATCACCATATTTCTGATAGACAAAGGCGCAATGGAGATATGATAGATATACGGCACATTGTGGTAGTAGAGCGAATAATTCAGCCGATAATTGACAATCTCCCCATCCCGTTCAAAGACACAGTCCATGAAAGGCGTACAATACTCCTCAGGCGTGGCAAAGAACGAGATGGAGCTGTAAGACTTACGCGGCATCACATAGGAAGGGCGGCCAGTAAGGAAATGCGACTCCAGGAAGTCAAGCGTATCATTGTTGACATGCTTGTGCCGCGAGAAGATGATGTACTTGTCTTCAATCTGTTCACCGCCATTCTCATGCGAAATCATCATCTCGAAAGGAGCCAGTGTAAGATTATGGGCAATCATGTATTGCTCCACTATGGAGCGCAGTTCATAGAACGTGCATACTCCGGCACTATTGGCATAGAGCCGCGTGGAGTAAGCAGAATGTCCATCAAGAAAGATATCCACCTCGACGTGATCTTCATCCTGTTCTGTTTCGATGGTGAACGACTCCGGCAGGGCAGAAGAGAAGGTATAAGTGTCAAGCGTTAGCATTGCAGAAGAATTTTCTGCAAAGGTAAGGCAAAAGTGGAAAGCTTAAAAAGACACTAATCGTTCAGGTAGAGATTGTAGGCTTTCTCCAGTTGTGTTTTAACCTGATTTCTTAAATCCTTCGGTGCGATGACTTCAAGGCGGTCCCCCTGATGAAGAATCGCACCAATGAAATCATTAGATGGAACAAGATGATAGGAGAAATCCACATATTCAAGTTCCTCTCTAATGATATGTTGAGACTTATGCAGCGGTGTATCCTTCAAGTAGAATCGTTCATCATATCTGGCACGGATAACAATATCTTCCGGCTTCTTATCCCCTGGAGGAATCATCACTCCGAAATAATCATTAAAGAAATCTTCCGCAAAGAGGTCTTTGGGGAAATTGAAATGTTCCTTCAGTACATTCGCTTCAAGGATACGGTCGAAAGAAAGAGTAAAGTAATATCCATTCTTGAACTTGCACAGGATATAGAAGCGATGGTTGTATGTCTTGATGAAATAAGGCTCCACGATGTGCCGTTTGGGGTTCTGTCCATATCTCTTGTACACCACCTCCATTTTACGGTTTCCGTTAATAGCTCTAGTAATTGGCTCCAGCATTCCGTTTTCCGAAGGGAATCCCTCGATGTCAATTCTGTTATACATTCCCAGGCATTCCTCCAACAAGTTACGATGCGCCACACACGCCAGCATCCATTGTTGAACGTCCCTTCCTTTCAAGGCCTCAGGATTGAGAATATAGTATTTGTAACCCTCTTCAGGAGGTGTAACTTCAATCAGGATACCATATATCATCTCAATATCTTCGAAAGTTTTATACCATGTTTTCCGGTTAAGGATTTCATCCGACTTGTCAAACGCAGCAGACCTATCCCATTCATTACAGATTTCATTGAGTGTTAGCTTTTTCTTTCTAAGCAGCAGCTCTACCACCCAAGCATATCTTCTAATTTGTGTAGTACTGACCATAGCCCAAAAGAAAGCATGGGCTTCAGACAAGCATACTTCTGTTCCAAGGAATACCACTTCCCTACAAGAGCGTACACATGTAATCCACCCATGCCGTAATTATACATCTAATTACAACACGAGCGAATTGCGTATGCCTCTTGTATTAGTAGTGTGGTATTTTGGAACAGAGCGGCAAATCGCGTCGTAGCTTCAGACACATGGAATGCCAAAAGCCACTGCAAAGATACGAATTTTTATGATATGTTGCACTTCAAACACAAAAAAAGATGCCAAACTCAAAGAGCCAGTCATCAAAGGCTAGAGAAGAAGTGACCTAAGCGGCCACCTCTTCCTTCTGCTTTTTCTTAGCTGAAGCTTTGG
>JAGBRG010000241.1 GCA_017632495.1 Spirochaetales bacterium | reverse complement strand
TGTCCCTCCTGTGCGGATTAAAAATCTGCCTGCTTTGATGCTCTGGGATACGGAATGACATCACGGATGTTCTGCATTCCCGTCACATACTGAACGGCTCTTTCAAATCCGAGACCGAAACCCGAATGCGGTACTGAGCCATACTTTCTGAGTTCCAGATACCACCAATAATCCTGCTCATTCAGTCCGAGCTCGGCCATCCTTGCCTTGAGAATATCAAGTCTGTACTCTCTCTCGGAACCTCCGATGATCTCTCCGAGTCTCGGAGCCAGGACGTCCATGGCGCGGACTGTCTTTCCGTCCTCGTTCAGCTTCATGTAGAAAGCCTTGATCTCCTTCGGATAATCGGTGACTATCACAGGACGCTTTGCAACCTCTTCGGTGAGGAATCTCTCGTGCTCGGTCTGAAGGTCGCAGCCCCAGAACGGCTTGAAATCGAATTTGTCGGATGCCTTCTCAAGCTCCTTGACGGCATCGGTATATGTCATGTGGGCAAACGGGCTTTCCACAACGTGTACCAGAGTGTCCTTGACACCGGGCTCGACGAACTTGGAGAAGAAGTCCATATCCTCCTGGCAGTTGTCCAGAACATACTTGAACACATACTTCAGAAAGTCCTCGGCAACCTTCATGTCGCCTTCCAATGTGCAGAAGCTCATCTCGGGCTCGATCATCCAGAACTCGGCAAGATGTCTCTTGGTGTTGGAGTTCTCGGCTCTGAACGTAGGTCCGAATGTGTAGATGTTCTTCAAGGCTGTTGCGTATGTTTCGCCCTCGAGCTGGCCGCTGACGGTGAGGCTTGTGCGCTTTCCGAAGAAGTCCTTGGAATAATCGACCTTGCCGTCCTCTGTTTTCGGCACGTTTTCAAGATCCAGTGTGGTGACCTGGAACATCTGGCCGGCGCCCTCGGCATCGCTTGCGGTAATCAGCGGAGTGTTCACATAGAAGAATCCGTTTTCCTGGAAGAAGCGGTGAACGGCATATGCCATGGTGCTTCTGACACGCTCTACAGCTCCAATTGTGTTGGTTCTGGCCCTGAGGTGTCCGATTTCCCTGAGGTACTCCAATGTGTGTCTCTTTTTCTGAAGCGGATAGTCATCCGGACATTCGCCCACAAGCTTGATGTTACTTGCCGAAAGCTCGACCTTCTGGTCTCCGCCGATTGAGGCGACAAGCTTTCCCTCGCAGATTACCGAGCATCCTGTCGAGATTGAATTGAGGAGATTATTATCGATGGTAGAACGGTCTGCAACAACCTGAAGCCCCTTGAGGCAGCTTCCGTCATTGACCTCTATGAATGTGACTGTCTTGCTGTCACGTTTTGTTCTGACCCAGCCTTCCACAAAGATGGTCTGCGGTCCCGGTTCCATCGTCTTGATTTTACTGATCAAATCTGCCATATCATGGCCTCCTCAATAGAGTGGATTTTACGATTTAAGGCTATTATCAGTCAATCAGTCCAAGACGTAAGAATAACGTTCTCCGCGTGCGCATACGTGGGAGTTGAATCGCTCTGTGGCAAGCTGGACAAGCTCTACTGTATTGTTGTTGGCGGACAGATGAATAAGATGCACAAGCTTTTTGCTTTCACCGAAACCCGCATCAGAAAGAAAGCTTGCCGCCTGGTCGTTGGAAAGGTGTCCGCGCTCGGAGGCAACCCGACGCTGAAGATAAAGCGGATAAGGACCGCGACGAAGCATCTCCACATCATAGTTTGACTCAAGAAAAAGAACATCCGCCCTTCTTGCGGCCTCAATGATGTCACGGTTATAGCACCCCGTGTCCGTGACAATGACAAACGTCTTGTTGTCCACGGAAATCAGATAGCCGCAACTTCCTGTGCTGTCGTGACTTGTATAAAACATCTCCACTGAAAACGGCCCGATCTGCACAATCTGGCCCACGTCTATAGATTGCTCACATTCAGAAGGGATGTTCAATGAAAGATAGTCCGAACCTGCATGGGAAAGGCACTTGGCGCTGAGGTAGACACTCTTTTGTGTACGTCGGGCAAATGTTCCTGCGCTGTGGGCATGATCTGGATGAAGATGTGTCAGAAAAAGGGCCTCGACTTCTGATATGTCAAAGCCGCCGTCCTCCATCCTCTGGATTATCTGCTTGAAGGAGTATCCGGCATCGACCATGATAGAATGTCCGTCAAATGAGAACACATAACTGTTTCCGCAGCTTCCGGACCCCAAAATCGAATACCTGACCATCAATCGCCCCTACTACAGATTATCTTTGGAAATAGGCAGGTTAAGGCAAGGCGCTTTGGAGTGACAGTGCTTTTTGCACGGCGCGACAAAGCAACGAAGCATTAGCCTGCATATTTACAAAGAAAGGCATCCGACGAAGGATGCCTTTATGTTTAGCGGCGAAGGGCCACGATCCCCTGACCGATCGGATATGAGCCGATTGCTCTACCAGCTGAGCTACGCCGCCAAGACTTTGATTTTATAGAACATCTGAGAAAAAAAGACAATACCCATTACGGACTTTTTTGAAAAAGGCCTCACAGCTGTCTCATGGATATGATCTGATCATCCTTCAGCACAAAGGCCATGCAGGAGTCCTTGGACCTGACATTTATGCCATAGCTTCCATCCGAATTGGCATTGGCAACTGAAAGAATATAATCCGATTCTCCCAGATTATCTGAAAGCCAGGCCCCGAAAAGCCTTACAATCGCAGACCTCACCTGTTCTGCTATATGACTTTCAGTCCATTCGAAGCTGTAGCTTTCGCACAGCATCGAAAAAAGCGCCTTGTGGGCCTGTGTCTCTGAAGACGGGCAGGTCTGCCCTATCACCTTATCCACGGGATAGACCGCGGCCGAGGCTTGTGAAGGCAAAAACACACGCACGGGAGTCTGGTCTTCTGCAAACGAAAGAGCTGCGACAAGAATGAAAAAAAGACTCACAATAGCTTTTCTCATGGCTCTATTTTCTCCCAAAGAACCCTTTTGCACAAGAGAGGCCTTGTGCTGTATCATAATCTCAATGAAAGAGCTCACCATCAGCGAATTCGACAGTTCAAAGTTCTCGTACTCAAACATCATAGAAGGCAGAATCCAACCCTGGGTCATGAGGTTCATCAAGGACGTGGGCAAGGGAATCAATGACTTTGACATGATCCGTGACGGCGAGGACATCCTCATCGGAGTCTCGGGAGGCAAGGATTCGCTTGCACTGGCTATGGCGCTTTCAATCAGACGAAAATGGCTTCCCATCACCTACAAACTCCACGCCGTGATGATCAACTGGATCGAGCACCCCATAGACGAGGCCTACAGGCCGAGGCTTAAGAAGTACTTTCAGGACCTGGACATAGAATTCGAGATCATCGACGAAAAGCAGTTTCCCTCAACGGAGCCCGAAAACTACAACTGCTACATCTGCGCAAGAAACAGACGCCGCATCCTCTTTGAGATTGCAAACAAGCGCGGCTTTAAACAGATAGCCCTGGGCCACCACATAGACGACCTTGTCGAGACCACCATGATGAATCTGTTTTTCCGCGGTGATTTTGCCACGATGAACCCGATTCAGGAGTTCTTTGACGGAGAGCTCTACGTAATCCGTCCCATGATAGAAATCCACGAGAACACCATAATCCGCCTTGCACAGACTTACGACCTTCCCGTGATAAAACCGGTCTGTCCCTACGACCAGACCAACATCAGATCAAAACTCAAACCGCTTGTAAAAGAGCTTTCCCACATGGATAAGTTCGTCCGCGAGCATGTCTTTGAAGCCCACAACCTCAACTGCCGCATCAAACGTCCGTAAGAGCACGTAAAACCTCGTTGTTGCTAGAGCGCCAAAATAATAATATACTTTTTTACGAAAGTTATAGGAGCTATATATGACAAAGTCATCTATCAGCAGAATCATCATTGCAGCAATGCTGGTTCTGACCATTTCAGTCGCATCTGTCTTCGCCGCACCTCTCACACCGAGAAACGGATTCGGAGACGCCAAAGTCTATGACGCAAATTACAAGGCCGTGCGCAACGCAAAGGCACTTTCCGACGGCTACGTACTCAGAACAGCCGACAATTCTGTAGTCCTTGACAACGGCTCAACCCATGTGGAAATCGATGCCAACTCACTGGCCATCTTCCTCAATCTGGATTCGAACGTAAAAATCTACATCCTTGACGGAAGAATGCTTGCCTCCTCCAGCGCAGGAGATTTCACCGTCATGACAACGGTTACCACCTACACAGCCAAATCAGGCTCATCAATCTATGTGATAACCGACCCGACAAGAGAAATGGGCTTCATCACCGACGGAAACGCACAGGTGCAGAACTACATCACGGGAATCAACACCATTCTTTCCCAGGACAGCTACATCGACAACTCCGTCAGCGGCTTTGCTCCCGAAAGCACAACAGTTACCAGATTCTGGAGCTCTCTGGCACCCGAGGCAAAACCCGAAGTTCAGCCAGCTGTCCAGCAGGTTCCAAGCCCGCTGACAACAACATTCACATACGGCGGATACAAGGCCACCCTCACAGCATTCAAGGGCTACGCCGTTCTGACTTATCCTTCATTTGTCACTGACGAGGAAATCCAGGCCGCAGCCGCTGCTGCAGTTGCCGCATATCCTCAGTACATGAGCGGCATCTACTACCAGATCACCGAGCCCGGAAAGGTCACCCTTTCCTATCCTGAAAGCTACGGAGAAAGCGAGTTCAACCTCGCAAAGAATCTGCTGGACGCAGAGCTTCCGGCTTACATCGCATCACTCTTTGCCACAAAGGAGCCGACAGCCGAAGAGACAAGTCAGACTCAGGTGGCATCGGTCCAGCTCGGACAGCCCCAGAGCGAGGCAGAGCTTGAGACAGAAAAGACTCCGCTTGAGACAGTCCCGAGACCTCAGGAGCAGGAAGTCGAGGCCGAGCCTGAGAAGAAGTCTGATTTCAGATTCGGCATGTGGGCAGGCGTCCATTACGGAGCCGGAAGGGACGGTGATACATTCTTCAAGTTCCCGTACACAGACGGGCGCGTAGGCATCTTCTGGAAGGATATCAACATCTTCGTAAGACCATACATCAAGTACAAGAGCTTCACATTCGGTCTTGACCTCGATACCGTCCTCTACAATTTCAAGCTTGATCCGGATGCCTACAAGTTCGACACAGAGCACGGAGTCGTCGGTTACATCAATTCAATCGCCAAGTACATCTCAGTACTCGGATACGAGACCGAGAACTTCGGCTTGGTTGCAAAGATCAACTCCGACTTCACATCAACAAGCCCCGTCTACAACGGATATGACTGGCGCTATGACTGGAAGGAGAGACTTGTCACCAACATGTACGTCAAATCAGGTGCCTTCTCACTTACAGCATTCCTGGATGACCTCAGGCTCTCCAACAAGCTTGAAAAACGCGGCGAGTATGCAGGATTCAGAGCAGGCGTTCAGTTCGGCGGCATGAAGGCAGGCCTTTCACTGATTGCCGATATCGGTAAGGAGTTCAAGGAATTCTCATACTATCCGTCAGTCGACCTGACCGTTCCGTTCACAATCGCAGATACAAAGTTCAACTTCGTCGTAAACGGAGCCGCACAGGTATCATTCAACGACACCTTCAAGCTTGACGGCTATCTGGGACAGGGAGTCCTTGAAATCGGATACGGTCCCGTCTATCTTAGCTTCGGAGGTTCATACAACCAGGGAAGCCACTTCTCGGATCTGATTACAAACGCACCCATTACCACAGTCGGCTTCTCCGACGGAACATCTGTTGACGTAATCTTCAAAGCAAAGCTTGATACCAAGGTCTTCGACATGAAAGCCGCAGTCAGAGTACCGATCGGTCTCGGCGGAAAAGGCCTTGTCCAGAACAAAATCAAGACAAAGAGCGGAGATTTCAGAGACATGTCGGCTGATGCCTTTGACATCCAGACCCAGCTTGCTTTCGGCGGCTTCACCTTCATTATCGGAGGTTCAAGCTACGGATTCTCAGGAAAGGTCAAGGAACTGGTCTCATCATTCGGAGATTCGGAGAAGGTCAAGGCTGCTCTGACGGACATCATCTCGCCTGATACAGCTGCATTCTTCACCGAGCTCGACTTCAAGGCCAACATCGGTAGCGGAATCATGGATATTTTCCTCAGAGGAGATGTTGCTGAGATCGAGAAGGAGATCAGAATCCCCGTCTCAGTCGGACTTTCCTTTAACTTCTAAGACATCGTCTAAAACACATGGCATCGATCAGAATACTTGATCCGATAGTCGCCTCAAGAATAGCCGCAGGCGAGGTGGTCGAAAGACCGGCCTCCGTCCTGCGCGAGCTACTAGACAACTCCATAGACGCGGGGGCAACAAAAATCAGCGTCTACCTCGAGCAGGGCGGAATCAAGAATCTCACAGTCACAGATAACGGAAGCGGAATGTCCGAAGAAGACCTTCTTCTTTCCTGTGAAAGCCATGCCACAAGCAAGGTCAAAACCCTTGATGACCTGTTTTCCCTCAAGACCCTCGGCTTCCGAGGCGAGGCCCTAAGCAGCATCAGTTCCTGCTCGAAACTCACAATCGATTCAAACTCAAAGAGAATCGTCGTGGACAACGGAGAAAAAAGCTCAATCCTTCCCGGAAGCACCGACAAGGGCACCTCGGTCTCCATGGAGGACCTTTTCGAGAACATCCCTGCACGAAAAATCCATCTCAAGCGCCCCCAAAGCGAGGCAGCCGAGTGCAAAAAGGTCTTCATCGAAAAGGCCCTGGGCTTTCCCGAGATAGAGTTTCTGCTCTTTTCCGAAGGCACTCTTGTCCTCCATCTTCCCAAGGCTGACAGGCAGAATCGTTGCGTCCAGATAATGAAGCAAGACAGGGCCTTCATGCCTGCAAAGATTCTCGAGATGAGCTTTGAAGGCGACAACGAAAAGCTCTATGCAATCAGCTCCGACCCGTCCTGCTACAGGCGCGACCGAGGCCAGATCAAGGTCTTTGTAAACAACAGGATCATCGACAGCTACCAGCTGGTCTTAGCCATCACTAACGCATATTCGGCAGCCCTCCCGGGAGGCGCCTTCCCCTACTTCTACCTCTTCATAGAGGACAATCCAGCACTTGTGGACTTCAACATCCACCCCGCAAAGCGTGAATGCAAGCTCCGCAACCAGAGTCAGATCTACGGCGCCATAACCAACATGATCAGAAACGCCCTGATTCAAAAACCTCAGCAGGAGGTCCGCCAGGAGCCACTTTTCCCGCAGGGGCCATCTTCAGAGCCCTCGACATGGAGTTCGCCCTCCGTCAGCGAGAAGCCCTCGCGCCCCTACAGCCCGTCTTCAAAGCCCTTTGACCCCTCGTGGTTCGAAAACGCCAAAACCATCCTTGCCAAGGACGACAAAAAGCGCGCGGCCTCGGAGGTCTCGACCACGAAAGTCGTCCCCGGCTACCGATACATCGGCCAGCTTTTCAACACCTTCCTGCTTGTCGAGCTCGACGACAAGGTCCTTTTCATCGACCAGCACGCCCTCCACGAAAGACTTCTGTATGACGAAATCAAATCCCTCAAGGACGTCCAGCGCCTCATCGTCCCCTACGAATTCGAAGTCGAGCGCTCCGTCGACGACTTCCTTCAGGAAAACAGCATGATCTACGCGGACTTCGGAATCGAGCTCACCCGCAAGGAACCCCTGCTCTGGGAAATGGCCAGCATGCCCGCCGCCTGCCGTAAGAACGAGGAAAAGATTGTCTCCTTCATCCGCGAGCAGACCGGCGACATCGAAAGCGCCCAAAAGGGCCTTTTTGCCATCATCGCATGCCACGCCGCCATCAAAGCCGGTGACGAGCTCGACAGCTACACCGCAAAGAGCCTTGTGGAAAAATGCTTCGAGCTTGACCGCATGGTCTGCCCCCACGGCCGCGAGTTCTCCTTCAGCATCACCAAGGAAGAACTTTTCAAGCGCGTCGGCCGCATCGTCTGATTATTATGGAATTACAGTGAGATTGCTCTTTTCATCGAACCATGGGCCATCGAGACCGAGGATCGAGTAGTTTTCAAGAGCCATGGAAGCATCTGTGTAGGAAACATCAAAAGCAAGGGTGACGGTGCTGCCGTCACTGTTGATAACATCGACACTCCATTTGCCTTTTGGAAGGGGCATTCCGTCGGGCATGCTTATGTCTGAGCTGCCGTAATAGGTCAGCTTGTCATAGGTGACCTTGGCGGCCTCGAAACTCCAGGACAGGTTGCCGTCGGGGCTGGTCACGACCATCTGGACCGTGAGGTCAGTCTTTTTCTTGGAGCCTGAGGACAGGATGGCATATAGGCTGAGGCCCATTTTGCCGTCAAGACGGACGTAGGGCTGAGCCTGAAGGTTGGATGCGGAGAACTCGGCCTTGGAGCAGGAAGGGACAAGGGAAATGGCGAGGATGATGAGGACCAGGGCAAGAAAGGTGGCCCTAATTGTTCGCATCGGGGCCCTCCGTCTCGTTGAGCATGGAGATCACCGGGTTGGCATAGCCCTGGAAAACGAGCTTTTTGACCTCGGGCTTGAGGTGCTTGTAGTGCTTGATAAAGGCCTTGGTGTTCATGTCCTCGTACTTGTCGATGAAGCGGTCGGTGCCGTTGATGTAGTCGTAGGCGAAATAGTTGGTATCCCAGAGGCGGTAGTTCGTGTGAATCTGCCTGTCAATCTCTCGGACGGCCTCGCGCGGGTCGGTGACAGTCTCGGGGTCGAGGGACTTGCCCACCTGGATGTGGACGTTGCCTTTGTTCATCCTGAGGCCGCGGACCAGATCCAGGACATCGGCGTACTTTTTCTTCTTGTAGACATCGTAGACGCCTTCGGCCTTGAGCTTACGGATCTGCTCCTCGCTCTTGGAGATGTCGCAGGGATCGTACTGATAGCTGATGGCAACCGGCACGATGGAGGTGCTGCGGATGAAGTCCTGGAAGCTCATGCCGTCTTCGCGGTAGGCAAGATAGAGCATCTTGAGGATTGCGGGGCTTGTGTTGTCGATTCCGTCCTTGGAGCGGCCGCTCTTTTGGGCGATCCACAGGCTGACGTCCTTTTCGTGGATGCAGTGGCGCATGTAGCGGCTCAGACGCAGGGTTTCGTTTCTGAGGTCGGCTGTGGATGTGAGCGACCTCTTGACGGTGATGGCGCCGTTTACCTTGAACAGGTCGGTTGCGAACTGGTTTACAAGGAGATTGTCGCCTATGACCATCTCGCATTTCTTGCGGTTGGAACTGCGGTACAGGGCCAGATCCAGAAGAGCCGTATCAAGGACTATGTCGCGGTGGTTGCTGATGTAGATGTGCGGTTTGTCTTCGATTCCAAGCTGCTCGATACCGTCGAATGTGAAGTTGTCGATGCTGGAGGACTCGATCATCTCAAGGAAGATGTCGCAGACGATGTACTCCTGGAATTCGGTGTAGTTGTGCACCTGGGTGAGCATACGTGCAAGAAGCTTCTTGGCATGGAAAGACTTCCATTTATTCACAAAACGGCTGTGCCTGGAAATAATGTCGGTGAAGTTGTTCAGAAGCTGCGGATACTGGATGAGCCTTGCCACCGCATCGTCAAAATCCTTGCCCTCGAAAGGCGCTATGTCCCTATAATCATCGTTAACCATGACAGACCCCCGCAGTCTATTATATCAAAAGGCTGGGTAAATTAAACCCCACTGACGTCCAATTCTTTGACGAATAACGGAAAAACACAACAGACAACTCTTTTTTTGATTTTTCCAGCAGTTTTCTCATTAAAATTTTGACTTATGCGAAAACCATGATACAATTATCAGTGTTGAAAACAATGCTGCGGCCCAAGCCGCGAACAGGAGGAAACATGCTCATTCTTATTTCAGATGCATTTGACGCATCACTTGAATCGAAGCTCAAGGCGTTCGGAGACGTTACCACCGACAAGGCAAAGGCCACAGAGGCTGACGTTATTCTTGTCAGGGCAAAGACAATCTGTAACAAGGAATATATTGATGCCGCAAAGAATTGCAAGCTCATCATCAGAGGCGGCGTCGGAATTGACAACATCGACAAGGCCTATGCCGAGTCCAAGGGCATCATCGTCCGCAATACCCCCAAATCAAGCGCCATCGCGGTTGCCGAGCTGACATTCGCACTTATGCTCAGCGTCCCCAACCACATTGTCGAGTACGATGAGGGCATGAAGGCCGGACAGTGGCTGAAGAACATCAAGAGAACCGAGCTTTACGGTAAGACACTCGGACTGCTTGGAATCGGAAACATCGCCAGCAAGGTCGCCGAGCGTGCAAAGGCCTTCGGCATGGATGTCGTGGCCTATGATAAGTACGTCTCAAGCTCAGCTGTGGCAAAGCTTGTCCCGTCTGTCGAGGACGCTGTCAAGGATGCCGACTACATCTCGATCCACATGCCGCTTACTGACGAGACCCGCGGAATGTTCAACAAGAAGCTCTTCTCAATCATGAACAAGAAGCCTGTCATCATCAACGCAGCCCGTGGTGCAATCATCGATGCCGATGACATGGTCAAGGCTCTTGATGAGGGTCAGGTCACATGGTACTGCGCCGACGTTTATCCAAACGACCCACCGGCAGCAGACTACCCGATTCTCAAGGCCAAGCACGTCACACTGACCCCGCACGTCGGAGCCAACAGCAACGAGAACCTCAACAGAATCGGTGACGAGATCATTGAGACCATCAAAGGCCTGAAGGCTGAAGGCAAGCTCTGATGAAACTTGACGAGACCAACAAAGCCATAATCAAAGAGCTGAGCAACGGACGCAAAGCATTCTCTACAATAGCCGAAAAGATCGGAATCACCGAGAACACCGTCAGATCCAGAGTCAACAAGCTTCTGGAGGACGGAGTTCTTCAGATTTCCGGCCTTGTGGACCCGCAGAGCATTCCCGAGATGCAGGTCGTGATCATGGGCATCAAGCTCAGCACGCTGGATCTTGAGCTCAAGGCCAAGGAGATGCTTAGCCTCAAGGGAGTCATCTCTGTTGTCGTGGTCACGGGAAGATATGACCTGATTGTCCAGCTTGTGACAAGCACGCAGGACGACCAGAGCCTTCTGAACTTCTTCAAGAACGAGCTTTCCAAAATCAAGGGAATCTCCGATGTGGAGACGTTCGTCGTGTACCAGGCTCACAACTTCATGATCCCGTTCATCCTCTAGGTTATGGAACGAAACATAAGCACACAGGCCGTAGTTCTTTCTGTGAGACGCTTCGGGGAGCTGCACAAGGCAGTCACCCTTCTCTCGCCCGAACTGGGCCTTGTGGATGCCATCATTTTCGGAGGGCGCAAGGGCAAGAAGACGGCTCTTGCGCCTCTTTTCTCAATCAGCGATATGCAGATCTACCACAACCCCGTCAAGAACGAGTACTCGGTTGTGGAGGCTGTAAGCTCCTTTGTGCCCATGTCCATAACCGAGGACCTTGCGTGCACCTACACGGCAGCCTTCTTCTGCGAGATTATCGCAAAATCTCCTTCTGATGAGCCGGATCAGACCTTCGGTCTTATCTGCGATGCCCTTAAGGCACTTGAGCAGAAACCGCAGAACAGAAAGAGAATCACAGCTTCATTTATCTGGAAGCTGATGCAGATTTCAGGCACGGCATGCGATCTTGAGTCCTGCCCTGTCTGCGACAAACCTTATGCGGAAGACGAGACACTTTTTTTCTCAAATCCCATGGGAGTTCCGTGCTGTAAGGGCTGCTCGGACTCCGAATACCTTATCCTACTTCCGGGCTCCAGGCGCTATCTCAGACACACAATGCCCATGAGCTTCAATGAGGCGATAGGTGTTGAGATCAATGCCGCGGCCGAAGACAGAATATTCCGCTATATGCTCAGATGGGCATCTGTCTTTATTCAAAGCCCTCTTAAGACACTGAAAGAACTGTCGTCATTCAGTTGAAAGGTCCACATTTTTCCCTTATTCTTAAAGTACCCTAATTTGTATTTTTATTTTTGGAGAAGCCACCTTCGGGCGGCTCGGTTATATAGATGAAATGGAAAATCAGACAAGCCGCCTATGAGGATATCAAGGCGCTGCAGGACAGGTTCGCCCTGAACCTGATTTCTGCAAGGATCCTCGCAGGAAGAGGTGTTTGCTCACCGGACAAAGTCAGATTCTGGCTGGAAAATGATATCTCTTTTCTGCACAACCCGTTCCTATTCGAGGACATGGAGTTTTTCTGCGACCGCATCCTTCAGGCCGTTGAGGACAACGAGAAGGTTCGCGTCTTCGGCGACCGCGATGTGGACGGCATCACAAGCACGGCACTACTTGTGACAGAACTTCGTCAGATGGGCCTTGATGCGTCATACACGGTCCCGATGGGCGATGAGCCCTACGGAATGACACCTTCCAGCATAAAACAGGCCATCAAAGACGGCGTGACGCTTGCCATCACAGTTGACTGCGGAATCTCCTGCATCAGTGAAATCGACTATGCTCAGAGCCATGGCCTTGATGTTCTTGTCACGGACCACCACATCCCCGCAAGCGACCTTCCGCCGGCCAGCGCCATCATTGACCCGAAGGTCACAGGCTGCGGCTATCCGTTCGAGTCCCTTGCAGGTGTCGGCGTGGTTGCAAAATGCATCTGGGCCATGCGCTTTGCCCAGAGCAAGTTCTACCGCTCCCCTGTCATCCTGCTTCACTCATACCCGGGAAACGACACCGTGGTCATTGAGGCAGCCCGAATCGAGAACCTCCAGGTCACAGGGCGCATCGCCGAGGAAGTAGTTCCCGGCACACTGCCCGAGCACAACAGCCGCCTTGTGAAGTTCCTCTCTTCCGGAACTCCGATTTATGTCCTTGACCGCGACCAGGAGATGCTTCAGCTGAAAAAGGCCTTTCCAAAGGCCGATATCTACACAGGCGAGCTTCGCGACGAGCTTCAGAAAGCCCTGCCCGGCATCCGTGGAAAATCGCTTTTTGCCTTAAGCCAGGTCAGCCGCTTTGCCCTGTACACACAGGTCAGAAGCGAGCTTGATACCCTGATCGGACTCTTCGGTGCCTATGTTCGCGCAACAACGCCTGCCCTCTACAAGGACTATCAGAACATCATGGACCTCGTGGCCATAGGAACGATCAGCGATCTTATGCCCATGACCGATGAAAACAGAATCCTTGTCAAAGCAGGACTGAAGGTTCTTGAGACCCAACCACGCGAAAGCCTCAGGCCGTTTTTGGCCATGCAGAATCTTCTGGGAAGAAAGCTCTCCACAACGGATGTAGGCTGGCAGATATCCCCGCTTCTGAACGCATCAGGGCGCCTGGGGCGTCCGGACGAGGCCATTGACATGCTCCTTTCCACAGACCAGGTCAGTGCCATGGAGCACGCCCAGGAACTTGGAAAGCTCAACAAGGAGCGCCAGCGCCTTGGCGAAGAAGCCTGGACACGTCTTCAGAACAAGGCAAAAAAAAGCTATGAGAGTTTCGGAACCAAGATGGTTCTTGTAAATGACACCAACATCGCCCGCGGAATCACTGGCATCATCGCAACAAGGCTCCTTAAGGCCTTCAAGTGCCCTGCCATTGTGATTACGGCAACCGACGACGGAAGGGCCATAGGATCTATGCGTAGCGCCGAGGGCTTTAACTGCCACGATTTTCTTTCAAACTACGCCGATCTCTTTGACGACTACGGCGGCCACGCCCAGGCCGGAGGATTCTCTCTGGACCCTGACAAGGTGGATGAATTATGCATCCGCATCTCCGAGGACGTGGACTATCTGGACTGCCCGCAGAGCGAAGCCGACGAGATCTTGGATGTGGACGCCGTTCTTACAAAGGAAGACATGAGTGAGAACCTTCTTCAGACTGTCGAGCGCTTTGAGCCCTACGGCGAACAGAGCAGCCCCCTATTGTTTCTCATAGAAGGTGCCAGAGTCGAAAGCCTCATGGCGATGCAGAACTCAAAGGACCCCGCCCATGCGCACCTTAGGGTCAACATCTCTTATGGCTCTCTTCAGTGGTCATGCGTTTTCTGGAGCGCAGGCCAGAGAGTCGGAACGGACTTCTCGGAAGGCGATATTGTGGATGTGGTCTTTAAGATGGGACGAAACTACTACAAAAACCAGGAGCTTATTCAGCTGACTGTGATGGATATGAGACGACACTGAAAGGCTTTCAGACTATCCATGAAAGGAACTCGGACTTTTCCTTTTTGCCCTCGATCATATTGCGGATCTTCTCGGCGGCAAGGATTCCGAGCTCTTCTTTTCTGTGACCGAGGGACTCGAATCTGACTTGCGAGGAATGGGCAAGATAGCTGTCGTCAAAGCTGACGAGCTTGGGAACGCCGATGCCGGCTTTGGTGAGCTCTTTCACAAGATCCGAGGCGACCATATCGTTGTAGCAGACAATGCCATCTATATTCTTCTGGGAAATCAGGTCCGTAATGCCGCTGTCAATGGTCATTCCGCGGTCCTGGACATCCTCGGTGGTGTACCATCTGACATCGGAGCGGTCAAGGCCAAGTCCTGTCTCGATTATGCCTTCGGAGAAGCCTGCGTAGCGCAGAAGGCCCTGTCTGTCATCTGATTTGAAGATTCCAAGGATGTTTCTGCAGCCGTGCTCTATCAGCTTCTGTGATGCGATTTTTCCACCGGCCTTGTCGTCCATGCCAACAACAACCGAATCGGGAAGCTCCTGGTAGGAGCAATGAAGGAAGACCATCGGGATTCCCAGGCTCTCGATTTCCTGATAAAGGGCGATGTTAGGGTTCGGAAAGCCCGTCTTGGAGCCTTCGACAATAAGGCCATCGCACTCGCCGAGTCTTATGACATCCTTGAGAATCTTGCGCTCGAGTTCGACTTTGTTGCCGGTGGCGGCCAGGTTGATTCGATAGCCTGTTCCGTTGAGGGTGGACTCAATTCCGCTGACAATGCGCGGAAAGATGTACTCGCTGATATAGGTGCAGATGATGAAGACGTTTTTGAAGGCGCTCTGAGGCCTGGCCTGGGACCTTGTTGTGGACACGTACGTGCCGCTTCCCTGGACCTGATAGACGGCGCCGTCGTTCTTGAGGCTGGAGATGGCCTGCCTGACCGTCTGGCGGCTGACACCGAAGCGGCTTACCAGCTCAAACTCGGTCGGAAGCCTGCCCGTGTCTGAATATCTGCCATCTGAAATCTCTTTCTTGAGAACGTCCGCAATCTCGGAATACTTAGACATCTTTGGCACCCCCACTATAAAATGTTCATACAACTTCAGTTGAAGTCTAACACAAATTAGAAATTTGTAAAGATATTTGTATTGTTTTATTTTAGTTTACAATGATATACTGTCAGTACACTGTCAGAGACGGAGGTCAGCCATGGATCTTAAAAACACAGTCATCGGAATCGAGTTCGGCTCCACAAGAATCAAGGCCGTCATGATAGACAGCCAGTTCAGGCCCGTCGCTTCGGGTGATTTTGAGTGGGAGAACAGACTTGAAAACGGCATCTGGACATATCACTACGATGAGGTTGAAAAGGGCCTTCAGTCCTGCTTTTCGCGCCTCAAAGATGATGTGAAGGCAAAACTCGGAGTAAAGCTCACCACAACAGGAGCCATCGGAATCTCCGCCATGATGCACGGCTACATCCCCTCCGATGATTCCTGGCAGCCCCTTTGCGGGTTCCGAACATGGCGCAACACCATCACAGGCCAGGCCGCCGAAAAACTTACAGACCTTTTCGGATTCAACATCCCACAGCGCTGGTGCATCGCCCACTTCTACCAGGCCATCCTCAATTGCGAGGACCACATTGCCAAGGTCGCCCATGTACAGACACTTTCTTCCTATGTCCACCGCCTCTTATGCGGCGAGAACGTCATAGGAATCGATGACGCCTCCGGCATGTTTCCGATTGACAGCGATAAAAACGGCTTTGACAGCACCATGGCCGACAAGTTCCAGAAGCTCACAGGCTTTGATATAAGAGCTGTCTTTCCCAAGGTACTGGTGGCAGGCCAGAGTGCCGGAAAACTGACAAAACAAGGTGCCTTACTTCTGGATCCCAGCGGAGAGCTGGAAGATGGAATTCCTTTGGCTCCTCCTGAGGGAGATGCAGCAACAGGCATGGTTGCAACCGACTCAGTGCGCCTTGGAACCGGAAACGTCAGCGCGGGAACAAGCGACTTTGCAATGGTCGTAACAGACAAAAAGCTTAAGGTCCACCGCGAGATAGACATGGTCACAACCCCGTCGGGCAAGGCCGTTGCCATGGTTCATTGCAACAACTGCACCACCGACATCAACAGCTGGATAAACCTTTTCGGACAGTTTGCACAGCGTGCAGGTCTAGTCA
>JAGBRG010000240.1 GCA_017632495.1 Spirochaetales bacterium | reverse complement strand
TTCTTCCATAGACAGCTCTCTTTGTACCGATAAGGTCCTTTCAAGACTCAGACGCCTCTACGATGAGATAAGTCTATTCAATCCGTCATACGGACTTGTCAACGCTCAGGGAAAAGATCTTGTGATCCGCCATATTCTGGACTGCCTTGCACCTGTTTCGATAATCCGCTCATCAGGAAAGCAAAACACAAAAATGGCTGACCTTGGTTCGGGGTCGGGGCTGCCAGGTCTTGTGCTTGCATCGGCTTTGGAAAACTGGAACATAAGCCTTGTGGAGCGCATGGGACGCCGTGCAGGTTTTTTAAGAAACACGGTTGCCGCAATGGGTATGAGTCAGAGTGTTAATGTAATCCAAAAGGACCTTTCGGAGGTCCAGGATAGCTATGACATTATAACTTTCAGGGCTTTCAGGCAGTTTAAGGACATCATATCTGATCTTGACAGAATACTTGTATCAGGCGGAAAAGTCTTTGCATACAAGAGCAGCGAAGAGAACATCCAGGAGGAACTAGAGACAGTTTCTTCCTACAAAGGATGCCGCTTTTCTTATGAAGTCAAGGACTATGATGTTCCCATGCTTGATGCAAAAAGGCGCATGCTGGTCCTTATCAAAGACTGACCTTTTGAGCGCCAAGTATAATGACACTTGTTATATAAAGTGTTATCATTACCCACATGGGAACAAAACGCAGACCCAACATTGTCATGACATTTCTGACCGCAGTCATAGCAGCTGCGGTTATTCTTGTCTGCGTTTCTCCGTTTTTAAATCTTCAGGAAGGATCATTTTTATCAGCGATTCTGAATCCGCTTCACAGCATCTTTGACCGCTATGTGAACGTTTTTGCAGACCCTGCTTTAAGAGTCTACGGACTGATTCCGCTTGCTCTTTTATGCGCCTTGAATCTGATTCTTGCAATCAGGGGTTCAGGGCTTCTTTCCTTCCTTTTCAGATGTACAGCCTTTTACAGTGCATACCTTGTAGGAGCATTTTTGCAGGGAGAAAGCCCGGTCTTTGAAATTCTGGCTCTTCTTCCAACATTTTATCCGTACGCTGCCTGCGGTATCTTTGCAATCTCTCTGATTCTTCTTGCGGTCATCTACAGAATCAAGGAAGGCCCTGTTGAGAGAAAGGATAAGGTTGTTGAAACCGATGTTTCTTCTCAGCCAGAGAATCAGATTTCTCTTCAGAATCAGGAAGGCTTTGAGGAATCACAGACAGAGGAAGAGTCAAACTCTGAGCCTGAGGAAGAGATTAGGCCTGTCTATCATAAAGACCCCGTAGCCTCAAAGATGGCTATTGATAGCCTTACCAAGGTAGAGACTCCTGAGTTTCAGAATTTCCCCAACTATCTTTCAAGTTCTTCCATCTCATCTGTAGACAGAGGAGTCTACGATGTGGCTGAGCGTGAGGCCAAGATCAAGAAGGAAGAGCAGCTTCGCCGTGAGGCAGAACTTGAGCGCATGCGAAAGATTACAGAGGAAGAAGAGAAGGCCAGAAAGGAAGCGGAGGAGGCTCGGGAGCGTCTTCAGAACATGTTCAAGCCCAGGAACCTGATGAAGAGACTCAATGAGGATGCCATGGCTGAAAAGAGCTTTCCGACATTCTCTTCTGATATCGCTGAAATCGATTTCGGCATGAGGGAGAACACACCACCGGAGGTGGAGGAAGAACCCTTTGCAGAAAGCGAGCCTGAAGTAAGCCTCGGAAGCCAGACCATAGTTCCGAATCTTCATGTGAAGATCCAGACTCCCATGTCTGATATTCCCGTTGCTCAGCAGATTCCTTTCCATGCCATGGATGAAGAGCCCTCTGTTCCAAGACAGACCACATCCGTGTTCAAGGAGGCCTCGGAACAGGCTGATATGGATGTGAAGCTTGAAGAGCGAAGAAAGCAGGCTGAGTTTGAGAGAAGGCATCTTGAGGAGATGCAGGAGCTTGAACGCCAGCGCCGCGAGGCTGAGGAAGCTGCAAAGCGTGCCGAAGAGGAGCTTGCACAGGCCAGGGCTGAAATGCAGGCCCGTGAAGAAGCTAAGCGTGCTGAGGCTGCAGCAGAAGAGGCCGCAGCCGAGGCTGCAAAGAAGAAGCAGCAAGCTGAAGAGGACGAGGGTATTTCCGATGAGGAGATGGCTGCCAACGATGCCAAGGAAAAGGCCAAGGGTCCGGATGTGGACTATGTCTCAGGCGTCGCAGGCACAAAGAGCTCTATCGGAGGAAACTCTTATCTTATCGACAAGCAGAAGTTCGACTACAAGTTCCCGCCTGAGACGCTTCTCAAGCACTATCAGGTCAGCGCCAAGATCTATGAGGACCCTGAAAACGATCCTGACGGTCAGATAATCGTGGAGACATTCAGGCAGTTCAGAATCGAGACAAGTCTTCTTGGTGTCCAGCACGGACCTACGTTCACTCTCTATGAGCTGAACCTGGCAAAGGGAATCAAGGTCACATCGGTTTTGAGCCTGTCAGAGAACATCGCCATGGAGCTTTCCGTTGAGGATGTCAGAATCCTGGCTCCTATTCCCGGAAAGCCTGCAATCGGTGTTGAGGTTCCTAACAAGAAGAGAGACACAATCGGCTTTGATGTGATGATGCCGGCTCTGAAGGCCAAGTACTACAAGATTCCTATGGTTCTTGGAAAGACGATTACCGGTGAGTCCATCGTAATTGATGTGGCAAAGACTCCGCACCTTCTGGTTGCAGGTACCACAGGTTCCGGAAAATCCGTCTGTATCAACGGCCTGATCTGTTCTGTCCTGTTTACCAAGACTCCTAAGGAAGTGCGCATGATTCTTGTTGACCCGAAGATGGTCGAGCTTTCGCTTTACAACGGAATCCCGCACCTGCTTACTCCAGTCATCACCGATGCAAAGAAGGCTCTGAAAGCCATGAACTTCGTTGTTGAGGAGATGGAGCGCAGAATGGCCCTGTTCTCCAGTATCGGAGCCAAGA
>JAGBRG010000239.1 GCA_017632495.1 Spirochaetales bacterium | reverse complement strand
TCGCAGCGCTTGAAGATGTCCTGCACAATCTCGGTCTGCTTGGGGGTGGAAGTCCTTCCGAAGTAGTCAAAATCGATGTTGAACCACTTGTAGATGTCACGGTGGATGGCGTGGTAGTGATCACAGAGCTCACGAGGTGTTACACCTTCCTTGGCGGCCCTGGTTTCAGTTGCCGTGCCGTACTCATCCGTTCCGCAGACATAGATGGTCTCATAGCCTCTGAGGCGGCAGAATCTGGCAAAAACATCGGCAGAGAGGACCTGTGTGAGGTTCCCCAGATGCGGGATGTTGTTCACGTATGGTAAAGCGCAAGTAATAAGTCTTTTCTTCATGTGAATTATAATAATGAATGAGGGCCGTTTTGTTCAACGGCCCTCAGCACCCATTTGCGGTGTATGAAATCACTCGTAAAGGTTGTCAAAGTAAGCAAGATCCGTGGAAAGAATCTTCTTCATCTGCGGGATTGTCAGCTTGTAGGACTCAAGCGATCTCCAAAGCTCGAAGAACTTGGGATCCTTCTTGTAAGCATCCGCATAGATTCTTGTGGCCTCGGCATCAGCCACACCCTTGATCTGCTCGGCTCTGGCCTTTGCACCTGAGAGGATGGACATCTGCTCGCTTGTGGTCTTTCCTTCCCACTGTGCAAGCTGTCCGCGTCCGTAGGATCTGTAGGCCTCGGCAATCTGGTTTCTTTCCTTGATCATCCTCTGGTAGACGCTCTCCGTAAGGTCATCGGAATAGCGGATCTGACGGATGATGACGTCGATGAGCTTGATACCATACTCGGTTGTGTATGAGCTGGCAAGCTCGAGCATCCTGTCGGAAAGGCCCTGACGTCCGATCTTGATCGACTCCTGCTGGGTCGTTGAGACGGTGAGGGAGCGAAGTCTCTCGGCGGCTTCAAGATCGTCGATGCTAGAAACCTCTTCAACAACGGTCATCTGGTTGATTCTGTTGCTGTTTCTGACAGCCTCGTTCAGATAGTTTTCTGAAATGACAGTTCTGACAGTCGAATCCAGAATGTCATCCAGCCTCAGCTGTGCATTCTCAACGGTCTTGACGGTCTCGTAGAATCTCTTGGGGTCGCTTATGACCCATCTGCTTGTGGGATCTACATATATGAACTGGTTTTCCTTGGTAGGAATGCGCTGTGCATCACCGTCCCAAGACAGAATCTTGGACGAGTACTTCACAACGGTATCCACGAACGGCATCTTGAATTTGAGACCAGGTTCGGTCTCGACCTTCACGATGGCTCCGAATCTTGTCACAACGGACTGCTCACCCTCCTGAAGGATGTAGAACGGTCCCAGAATCATGACAATCACAAGAAGAGCTACAACGATAATTGCTGTGATGATTGCTTTTTTCATATCAGTTGCCCTCCTTGTTCAGATTCATTATCGGAAGGAAGTTCTCAAGACTCTTGTCCACCACGGTCAGCTCTCCAGAGAGAACCTTCTCCATGGTCTCGATATAAAGTCTCTTGGCTGTGATATCCGGGCTCTTTTCGTACTCGGAAAGCACGCTCTTGAACCTTGCAACGTCTCCTGTTGCGGAGTTGACTCTCTCTGCAGCATAGCCCTGGGCCTCCTGGATGATTTTGCTAGCCTCACCCTCGGCAGCCGGGATGACTCTGTTGTAGTTCTCCTTACCCTCGTTGATGTACTTGTTCATGTCCTGGATGGCCTTGTTGACATCCTCAAACGCATCCTGAACATCTCCGACCGGCGGAACGATATCCTGGAGCTTGACCGTGACAATCTTCACACCCATGTCATAGAAATCAAGCATTGCCTGAAGCTTCTCGTGGGCCTCGACTTCCATCGAGGTTCTCTCGCTGGTCATGATGCTCAGAATCGGAAGGTCGCCGACAAGCTGGTTGATTACGGACCTTGAGAGGTCGCTGATTGTCTTGGACTGGTTGTTGACGCTGAAAAGCCACTTGTAGGGGTCGTCGATTCTGTACTGGACAATCCACTGGATATCGACGATATTCAGGTCTCCGGTGAGCATTGTGGACTCATCCATGTACTTTGAGTAATTGTACTTAGTAGAAGAACCCGAGATGTTTCCGGACGTTGTGGCACGGTATCCGAAAGACATGGTCTGAACCGTCTGTGTCTCTACGTTGAAGCTTCTGTCTATTCCGAACGGGATCTTGAACTGAAGTCCCGGTCCCACAGTCTTCAGGTAGCTGCCGAAACGCAGAATGACTGCCTGCTCGGTCTGGTCTACGACGAAAAAGCCTGTGGAGAGCGTCAAAGCCACTACGATGACTAAAATTACGAGCACGAGAATCTTAGGAGTAAAGGAAAAACTCCTGCCTCCCCTTCTGCGGCTCTGACCCTGGTCCTGATTCTGATCCGGACCCTGGCCCTGCTGTTCATAGAAGTTGAAAGCCATCTTACCTCCGTTGAGGCACAATAATGCCTCACCACTAAATATAATAACAAAAGAGAAACTGGTCTATGTGTAGTTTCAGTTGTTTTCAGATGTTCTTCTCAAAGAACGTAAAAGCGCTGTTTGAAGAAGGATAGCCTTCGCTTCCGAAGTTAATGATGTTGAAAACCATCTCTAAGCATTTGAGGGAATTGGCAATTCTCTTGTCCCTCTTTTCCTCTTCAGACTCACCCTCTACATCAAGATTGATTCCGACTACAGGAATCTTTCTCTTTTTGGCTACTTCCAGGAACATTGGATCGACATTCTTGTCAAGGAACATAAAGGCATCAACTGCGCTGTACTTTGCAAAGAACATGTCACTTGATCTTCTGCTGTCAATGAGAGAGAACATAAAGCCATGGCTTGCGCACTGCTGATAAAGAGAAAACATCGGTTTAGCCCAAATTGGAACTGAAGAATTCTCTACCTCAGGAAGAAGAACACAGATTGTCTTATATCTGTTAGCCGAATCCTGAAGGATGTCACTGGTTCCTTTGTAACCGAGCTCTTTTGCGCATTTCATTATTTTTTCAACAGCCTCCGATGAGATTCTGTTGGGCCAATTGAAAGCAAATGAAACAGTAGTCTTTGAGTATCCTGTCTTCTCAGCTATATCGGTGATGGTAACGTTCTTTTTCCGCATCCGGCAACTCCTATGTACGTACAAATACAAATACGTACAAATCTGTCTTTTGATTGTAGGAAATTGTATTTGTGCCGTCAATCTTTTAGCATACCGAAATGCAAAAATAATTCATTTTATTTAATTTTAGTAAAATAATTTAACGAGGAGCACCCCCCCCCGAACCACACCTTTTTCATACAGAAACTAGGGTTACGGAAGCCTCTCCTAAGCCGTTTTCACTGCGTTGCAGAAGTGTAATTCCCTGAGCTTTGATGGAATCATTTACAAGAAGGGAGACAATCAGAGTACAACTTTCGCCTTCAGACAGATCCGCTTTGTCATATCTCAATGTAAATTGAACAGGAAAATTCAGAAGATTTCTGATTCTCTGATGCGATATTTCAGAAACAAGACCGGTTACTGAGTCTGTTTTCAAAAGAGCAATGTCCAAAATGTCCGAATCAGACGGAAAAAAGAACCCCACTCCGTAATTGACGTTTCCGACAAGCATTCCAATTTCACTTTTGGATCTTGATGAGTCCGAAAGGCTGAAACGTTCAGGCGTGGAATCGGTACTAGCGCATGAACATAGAGTCAGAAGAACTATAAGGATTATAAGAACAGGTTTGATAAGCTTCATCATTCAGGCCTCGGGACCGATGGTCTCTTCATAATGTTCGGTTCCAAGAGCGAGGATTCTGGAGATATGCTCATCATTTAGGGAATAGATTACATTCTTTCCGTCCTTGCGCCAGCGGACAAGTCTCGCAACACGAAGAAGCTTAAGATGCTGACTGGCAACAGACGCAGAGATTCCCAGATTTGCGGAGATTGAATTGACATTAGCCTCTCCTGAATCTAGAAGAAACAGGATTCTGAGCCTTGTGGGATCCCCAAAGACCTTGAAGAAATCAGCAATGTCAGTCACTTCCTCTTCAGGAAGGATGTTGTCAAACTCCATCGGTTTTTCTCCTGGAAAAAGTATATTTGAAAAGTTGTTGTCTGAAAAGACAAATCAAGATAGGCTAGCAATTGTTACAGGCAGCAGAGAGAAATGTCGAAAAAAGAAACAATTTCCGGCTCACAGAGATTCGAAGAATACTACAGCTCATTGTACGGCACAAGATGGCAGACTCTGAAAGAAGCCATGTTAAAAGAGACAAAACCGGTCTCTCTTTCAGATAGGCTTGTCGAACCATATTATATGGATAAAGCTTCCATTTTGGCTGCAAATATTCTTCCTATTTCGGAAAACTATTCTGTTTTAGATATGTGTGCAGCCCCCGGAGGCAAGACTTTGGTCCTTTCTCTAAAGTTAAACGGAACAGGCCTTTTGGTTTCCAATGACAGATCGGCTGCAAGAAGAAACAGACTTATCAATGTTTTGGATATGTGCCTTCCCAAGGATTTAAGATCTGTTGTCAAAGTAACAGGCCATGACAGCACACAGTGGTCACTTCATGAAAAGGAAATCTATGACAGCATCCTTCTTGATGCCCCCTGCTCCTCAGAGCGCCATGTACTGAATGATTCATCCGCATTAAGAGAATGGAGCCCCAACAGGCCCAAGATGCTTTCAAAGCAGCAGTTTGCCATGCTTTGCGCTGCTTTGGATGCAGTTAAAAAATCAGGCTATATTCTATACAGCACATGCTCCATATGTGACTTGGAGAACCAGGCTGTAATTGAAAGACTTTGCAAGAAAAGAAGCGGATTGTTTGAAGAAGTGGATATGCTTTCTATTAATCCGGATCTTGAAAAACTGTCCGAGCCTCTGTCACATGGAAGAATCGTTCTTCCAGACGTTCAGGATGGGTGCGGACCTCTGTATTTCTGCTTGTTACGAAAGACCTATACAATGTAATATTGTCGAAGGAGAATCTGATGACGAAAATTTATCTTCTGACAATTCTTTTGGGAATCATCCCCGTATCAGAGCTAAGAGGCGCAATTCCTTATGCATACTTTAACGGAGTGCCTCTTTGGCTGTCATTTGTCATCGGTGTTCTTTCAAATGCTCTTGTTCCTGTGATAGGGTTTGCTTTTCTTAGTTCTCTTCACAAGATTCTTGATAAATGGAACTTCTACCACAACCTGTTTGAGAAAACTGTCGCAAGAGCACAGAATAAGGTTGGGACAAAAGTTAGTAAGTACGGCTTACTTGGACTTATGTTGTTTGTGGCAATACCTTTACCTATAACAGGTGCATGGACTGGAACATTAGGAGCCTGGGTCTTGGGACTAGATAGGAAGAAGAGCTTACTATTTATCCTTCTGGGTGTTCTGATTTCCGGTATTGTAGTTACCACAGTCATATACACAGGATCCGGAATAGCCAGCCTGTTCACGAAAAAGATAGAGATATGAACTCTTAATAATTCTTATATAATTTTTCTATAATTTTTGCTTAGTTTCTAATTATTTTGATTAAATTTTAATTTTGTTTTTATACTCTAGCAATATTATATAAGTTTAGTATCAATTCTTATATTTTTTAGAGAATTCTTTAAGTGCGAATCTGATTCCGCCGGCCCAGCCCAGTCCCAGTTCTGCAAACAGATCCTCAAGCTCTTTCTTAAAGGAAGGCTCAATTGAAAAAGTAGTGAGGATCTTGTTCTCTTTCTTTCTCGATGCGGAGTCACTGGAGAAAAGCTGCTTAGCTTTCTTTGTGATGTCTTCATCGTACTGTACAGAATCTTCAGGGTTTCTCTTTAAAGCCATAACTCACCTTCCTACGTATCTCAGTCCCAGATTACCTTTTCAAGACTCAGAATCGACTCCATGGTTTTGTCCTTAAGACCCCTTCCTCTCTCCTTGAAGAGCTGCGGTGCCACAGACGCTTCCTGTGCCTTTCTGAACACAGGATCCACGGGAATTCTGTAGACCTCAAAAGATCCTTCCTGAGCTGCTTTGAGTATATCTCTATGTTGTTTGATACGTTCGTCGTAGGAATTGATGATGACACGTGAGTGTCTTACCTGGCTTCTGAGATTCTTCTTGAGCCTCTTAAGCTCATCAATGAAAATCTCAAGACCATCAAGGCTGAAAACCTCAGGTGTCATGGGTGTGATAACTTCATCACTTGCGATTATGGCAGACCTTTCAAGACGTCCAAGACCAGGAGACAGATCAAGGATGATGTGATCAAAATCCTTTGAAAGCTCATTGACCAGGTCCTGAAGGACGAAAGGCTCCTCTGAAAGCTTGGTTTCACTGTAGTTCTTAAGAACACCGCCGATACCGAAGGTGGGAAGAAGATACAGATTCTCAACCTGCTCTACAGGAACTATTGCATCATTGATATAGCATCTTCCCTGGACAACATCCGCAAGCTCATACTTGGGAGTTTTCTTCAGAAACCAGGATGATGCGTTGCCCTGAGGATCGACATCAATCAACAGTGTCTTAAAGCCGTCCAAAGCGGACTGGCAAGCAAGAGTACCTGATATAGTTGTCTTTCCTACTCCACCTTTCTGAAGGTGAAATGCAATAGTCTTAGCCATATTTTTCCTGTAAATTCTAATATACTCCACACACTAAAATCATACAAGAGTTTTTTGATTCAAAATATTTTCGATATAATTTTAATGTGTTTTTATATAAGTCTTATTTTTTTCTATATCTTTCTTTATTGTTCTACTATTATAATAGTTAAAAACAATGTCTGTTTAATATAAAAAATGGACCTGTTTCCAGGTCCGTCTTACTAATTATTATTATAGCTTATTTCTTATCCTCTCCTAAGAGAGCTCTGAGAAATTCATCGTTCTCATCTTCCGGATCAAAGCCTGAAGAAGTATCCTGAGGCTCTACATCTTCCTTTGAGGGAGATTTTTCTTCCGTAGGCTCTTCTTCTCTGACTACAGGTTTCTTCTTTTCTATCATACCGGAAGACTTTATCAAGGCTACAATAAAGTAGATCAGGCCACCAAGACTGACAAGAAGACCCAGACTGAAAAGAGTCTCATGTGCAACAAAGTATGCAACCTTAGTAATAAAAGAGGGCTTCTGCGGCTCTGTTTCTTCCTCTACAACTGTTGCTTTCGGCTTTGAAACGGCAGTCTTAACTTCTTCGGCCTTTTCAGGCTGTGTGGCATCAGAAGAGGCAGGACTTGTGAACACATAACCCCAGTCAGTAACAGGAGCCTCTTCAGATGCTTTCTCTGCTGTAGTATCAGCAGTTGTAACTTCTTCTGTTACAGCAATTTCCGGTTCAGATACAGTTTCGGTAAAGGGAGCCTCCTGCTGGACAGTCTCAGGTTTTTCCTCAGCAGGAGTTATTTCGGTTTCAGGTTCAGAAACAGGTTGAGAAAGCTGCTCTACCACAGTAGCCTCAACAGATTCAGGAAGTACCTCATTTTCTGTTTTCTTAGTGGCACATGAGACAAGAAGCAGAAGGACCAATGATAGGACCATTACATACTTTTTCATCCCGACAATTCCTCCAACTTCAGATTTCAGAACGATTTAAGAACATCGATGTGCTTTTGTGACTTCTCGATCTTCTCTTCGAACTCAGCCTTCTTACCCTTCTCCTTATCTATAGCTTCCTGCTTTGCGTTG
>JAGBRG010000238.1 GCA_017632495.1 Spirochaetales bacterium | reverse complement strand
GGTAATACGGCGTGCCGTTTTGTGAATCTATGACACCCAGGTGGATAAGAACCTTTTCATAAGGCATGTGAATATCGCAGCCTGCAATGTGCTTCCCGAAGATCAGAAAAAGGGAAGCGCCGATGTCCAGCCGGATCTTTTTTCAGACATAAAGGAGACTGAGAAGCTTAATGAGGAGCTTCTGAAAAAGAGTGAGAAGGAAAAACGACAGATGCTTGCCGCAATATCGATCAAAAAGCGCTTCGGCAAGAATGCCATAGTCAGGCTGATGGACCTGGAAGAGGGTGCCAAGACCATAGACAGAAACAACCAGATAGGAGGCCACAAGGCATGAAAAACGACATCAATCGTTATGCCGACATAATAGATCTTCCTCATCACAAGTCTGAAAACTATCCTGCCATGCCTCAGGCCGACAGGGCCGCGCAGTTTGCCCCGTTTGCCGCTCTTGTGGGGTTTGAGGACATCCTGAGAAAGGTCGCCCGCCAGCACGAGATGCGCATGGATGACTGATTGACTTAAAGTCATATGCCATCTACCATGAAACAGAAGGAGAACAAAATGGGAGATTATCTGAACAAGTTCAGCCTCAAGGGAAAGCTGGCATGGGTTACCGGCGCTTCCTACGGAATAGGCTATGCAATTGCGCTCTGCTATGCCAAAGCAGGTGCCAAGGTCGCATTCAACTGCAGACACAAGGAAGGCCTTGATAAGGCTCTTGCAGAGTACGCAAAGGACGGAGCTTCTGATGTCAGAGGCTATGTCTGTGATGTGACAGACGAGAAGCAGGTCAAGGATACCCTTTCATGCATCGAGAAGGATTTTGGCCAGAGTGTCGATATTCTTGTCAACAATGCAGGCATAATCAAAAGAATCCCCATGACAGAGATGTCAGCCGAGGATTTCAGACAGGTCATAGACATTGACCTTACAGCAGCATTCATCGTCTCCAAGGCGGTTCTTCCAGCCATGATGGAGAAAAAGCGCGGCAAGATAATCAACATCTGCTCAATGATGAGCGAGCTCGGCCGTGAGACAGTCAGCGCCTACGCCTCGGCAAAGGGCGGTCTTAAGATGCTGACCAGAAACATCTGCTCCGAGTACGGAAAGTATAACATCCAGTGCAACGGAATAGGTCCTGGCTACATCGCCACACCGCAGACAGCACCCCTTAGGGAGCGCCAGAAGGACGGAAGCAGACATCCGTTTGACAGCTTCATCGTTGCAAAGACTCCTGCAGAGAGATGGGGAACCACAGAGGACCTTCAGGGACCTGCTCTGTTCCTTGCATCTGAGGCATCTGATTTTGTCAACGGACAGGTTCTGTATGTGGACGGAGGAATTCTTGCCTACATCGGCAGACAGCCGTAATCACTTTCTTTCAGGCTGGGCCTTGAACAGGTTTTCCGAGGCCCTCCTGTAGTTTTCAAGCATTATTCTGTGTGCATCGCGGCTTGGCTTTGAAAACCAGCACAGTACATCAAAGCCGTGATAAGCACCATGATAGACCTTGTAGTCGGCCGGAATTCCGGCCGATTTCATTTTCTCCATGAATGCGACGGTCTCGTCATAAAACGGCTCTATGTCCCCGACGAATGTGAAAGCAGGGGGAAGATCAGAAAAGTCTTCAAGCCGTGCAGGAGCGGCGTAGACAGGGATGTTATCCTTCTGATATAGCTCCCCTAGGTACAGCTTCCAGGCTGTGATGTTGGATGCCGTGTTCCACACAGGCCCGTCATTGTTCTGCGAGGACTTGGTAATCATTCGGTCATCCAGCATGGGATAAAGGGGCATTTGGTATGCGATGGAGACTTCTTTCTTATCACGCGCGTATATGCAAAGGGCTGCCGTAAGGCCGCCTCCTGCGCTGGATCCTGCAACAAATAATTGGTCATCTCTGACGTTCAGCTTTTCTGCATTGTCACGGAGCCACAAAAGTGCCTGATAACAGTCATCCAGTGCAGCAGGATACGGTTTTTCCGTTGCAAGGGTGTAGCAGGGGGCTACAACAGTGCAGCCGTTTTCCAGTATGTATTCCCTGATTGTCCAGATGTCCTGCTCAGGAGATCCCATGCAGAATCCGCCTCCGTGAATCCAGAGCATGCCCGGAGTCTTTTCTCCCTTAGGCTTTTTGGGTCTGAAGATCCGCACCCTGAGCTTTGTCTTATCAGGCCTTTCGAGGAAAACTGTATCAGCTTTGATTTTACGGG
>JAGBRG010000030.1 GCA_017632495.1 Spirochaetales bacterium | reverse complement strand
CCGCCGCAACAGCCTTGAACTTATTTGTCTGATACGAACACCACAGCGCAAACAGCCCTGCCAGCGAATAGCCTCCGATAATCACCGGTACTTTCGGCTCTACCATCCTGTCTGATATAACATTCGGCCATATGCCCTTCTTGATGAAATCCAGTGTCTGCTCGGCCCCACTTCCGAAGCCTTCTTTTCCGAATACAGCAGGGGCCTCCCATGGGGAGAGGTCCTTGTTCCAGTTCTTGATCTCAAAGGCCACGTGAACAAACTCGCTGCCCGCCATCTGTGCTTCACTCTCAATCTGCCTGTCGAGCTCTTCAAATTCATTTTTATCGGCCGGCTGGATAATCAGAGCCTTTGGGCTTTCCCCTACCATGTATACTGCACACTCAGTCTCTCCAGCTATGTACAGCTCTTTTTTTATTTCCATATCTCTAATATGATAATTCAACTCAAGTACTTTTCAATTATTTTCTCAATATCCTCAATCCTCAGCGGAATCCTCGAGTCCTCATGTGTCACAATCAGGTCCTCACCTATCACATAACCGGCATCAAGAATCCTCATGAACCTGTTGAAGTTCTTCATGCAGTACTGCGCATCATCCATCCTGCCAAGGTGCTCCCAGAAATAAGCCTTCCTCGTCCTCTTGTTCAGCACAAAGAAATCGGGATGAAGCGTATCCGCGCTGTCCGGACCGTTGCCCATGCTCTCAAAGCCCACAAACCTTCCATAATCGTCGAACACCGGCCGTGACTCATCCAACACGGCCTCTGGCGCCAACGCAATCTCATAGTGATACGGTATTCCTTTCACAAACAGCCTGTCTGCTATTATCACCTCACTCTTTGAGGCCACATAATCGCCTCTGAGTGTCTTGTATTTGTGATAGTCGTCCTGCTTATGAGTACGTCTCTTTTTCACAATCCCGTTGCTTTCCTGCCACTTTTGCGCATAGCCCTCACTTGTAAGCTCCGTAAGCTTTGCCTTTTGCTTTATTGCCTCTGGCAGTCTGTCAAAAACAGTATCGACATCACTTTTGTCAGCATCTTTCTTGAGAATCATTATACAACTGTCTATCTGCTTCTTCTCCCTCTCGGCCGCCGCCTTGAGCTTCTTGGCATAATAGGCGGAGGCCAGCTCCTGAATCCTTCTTTCATCGGTGGAATTGACATAAACCTGCTTTCCGTCTGATGTCCGGGCATAAAAAGCCGGACAGCCATTAACACTCTTATAATTCAGATGCTCTCCATCACAATATGAGGCAGAAATCATTGTCTCCTCTAATGAAATGGATGTTTGTTCTAGTATTTCTATGATTTCTTGTTTGTTCATATCTCAATTCTTATCTTTTTTATCGATTTGTAAAGCAAAAAGATAAGTTCTTATCTTTTTTATCGTTTTTTTTGCAAAAAAGATAAGTGATACAGCAAAAAAGATGTAATCCCAATCATCCGACCTCCGATTGTCAATCAGCTGCACATGCAAGGCGCACAAAAAAGGCTCCCAAGACGGGAGCCTGAAACTGAAGTAAAATAAGCCTTACTTCTTTGCAATGTACTTTCTGATATCCAGTGCAACTGCAACGACAATGACAAGGCCCTGGACAACATAGTTGTAGTACGGGTTGACGCCGAGGAACTGAAGAACGATCTTCAGAAGCTCGAACACCAGAACTCCGACCAGAACACCTGTGACACGTCCGATACCTCCGGTTGTTGAGACACCACCGATTGTACATCCGGCAATGGCCTCAAGCTCGTAGCCCTGGCCCATGGAAGCGGAAGCTCCACCGGACTTTGCGGCAAGCAGGTATCCTGCAAGTGCGTACATGACACCGGCGATGATATAGATTCTCAGCAGGGTGTTCTTTGTGTTAACACCTGAAACCTCTGCGGCGACCTCGTTACCACCGATTGCATACATGTATTTTCCGTGGGTGGTCTTGTTATAGATGAACCAGAACAGAAGTCCGAAGACCAGTGCGACGAACAGAAGGTACGGGAGGTAGAAGCCTCGGACGTTTCCGATTCTTCCGGTGATCAGCTTGGTATAGACCTGCTGGAAGCCTCCGATCGGCTGTGCGTCGGTGAAGACAAGACAGAAACCGTAGACGATGGTCTGGGTTCCGAGTGTTGTGATAAATGGTGGGACTTTGAGGCGGGAAATGATCCAGCCGTTGATGAATCCTATGAATGCTCCGATTGCCAGAACAATAAGAAGGACAAGCCACATGTTCATTTCAGGGATGGTCTTATAGAGACGTCCGGTGTAGTCTCCGCGCTGAATCAGAACACCTGCGATACAGGCGGCGAGACCCACCTGACGACCTGCGGAGAGGTCTGTTCCCTTTGTGATGAGACAGCCTGAAACTCCAAGGGCGATGAGGAATCTGATTGCAGTGTTACTGACAAGGTTTCCCAGGTTTCCCCATGAGAAGAAGTTCTGTGTTGTGAATCCGACTACGATGCTTACAAGAACCAGAAGCACAACAATCGGGTTTGATTTGGCAGTTGCCAAGATGCGTGCGGCCACGCCTTTGTTGTTACTTTTATCCAATGATGCTGCCATGACAGTCTATCTCCTTATTACTCAAACTTTGTGGCAAGTTCCATGACGTTCTGCTGGGTTGCCTTATCGCCTTCAAGGAAACCTGTGCATCTTCCGTCGCACATTACCATTATTCTGTCGGACATTCCCAAAAGCTCACCCATTTCACTGGTGATCATGAGAATGCTTTTGCCCTGCTTCGCAAGCTCTGCGATGATGCAGTAGATTTCATACTTGGCTCCGACATCGATTCCTCGTGTGGGCTCATCCAGAATCAGGACGTCCGGGTCGTTGGCCAGCCAGCGGCCGATGATGACCTTCTGCTGGTTTCCACCGGAGAGGGACTGGATGAGCGTTTTGCTCGACGGAGTCTTGATGTTCATCTTGCGGACATTGTCCTGAACAAGGGCCTCGACCTTGGAGCTGTTGATGCAGATTCCGTAGTCCAGGTATTTCTTGAGGGATGAAATCGAGATGTTGTCGGCAACGGAGAGGACTCCCATGATTCCGGAGGTTCTGCGGCTTTCGGTGAGCATGGCGACTCCGTGGTCGATGGCGTCCTTGGGTCTGTTGATTTTAAGCTCTTTGCCGTTGAGGAAGACCTTTCCGGAGATGTGGCTTCGGATTCCGAAGATGCCTTCCATGAGCTCGGTTCGCTGGGCGCCGACAAGGCCGCCGACACCGAGGATTTCGCCTTTGCGGATGTTGAAGCTCACATGGCGGAAGCTCTTGGGGTTGATGGAGGTGAAGTCCTCGACCTGGAAGACGACTTCGCCGGGAACGTTTTCCCTCTTGGGGAAGAGGTTGGTGAGCTCTCGGCCGACCATCTTGGTGATGATCGAGGTCGTTGTGAGCTCTTTGGCCTCCCAGGTTCCGACGTACTGGCCGTCTCTCATGATTGTGACCTCGTCGCTGATTTTGAGAATCTCGTCCATCTTGTGCGAGATATAAACTATTGCAACGCCATCCTTACGCAGGTCGTTGATGATGTCGAACAGTGAATCGACTTCGTTCTGGGTAAGCGATGACGTGGGCTCGTCTAGAATTAGGACACGACAGTTGGCTGAAACCGCTTTTGCGATTTCCACAAGCTGCATCTGTGATGTGCTCAAGGATCCGACCAGCTGTTTTGAGTCAAACGGGAGTTTGACTTTCTTCAGAAGGGCATCGGTGTCCTTGTACATTTTGTCGTGGTCGACTGTGGGGATGAAACCCAACAGTTTCTTTATCGGATATCTTCCGAGGAAGATGTTCTCTCCGATGGTTCTTGCAGGAATCGGCTGGAGTTCCTGGTGGACCATTGCGATACCTTTTGAGAGGGCATCGATCGGGTCTTTGATTGTGACCGGCTGTCCGTCAATCAGAATCTGGCCTTCATCCATCTTGTAAATGCCGAACATGCATTTCATCAGGGTGGACTTTCCGGCTCCGTTCTCTCCCATCAGGGCGTGGACATGACCTGGCTTGAGTTGCAGTTGGGCGTGACTTAGGGCCTGTACTCCGGGGAAAGCCTTGCTCACGTCCTTCATCTCAAGAAGATATTCAGACATATGTCATCTCCGTATTCCGCTGGGTGCGGATTGATAGTTTGATTTTATACAAAAAAAACGGGAGGGCACAACGCCCTGCCCGTTTCGCTTTTAAGCTTTTTGTCACTTTGTGACCATGACATAGTCAACCCAGTAGTAGTTCTTGATGGGGTTGCCGAGAAGAAGCTCGACTGCGACATCAACTGCTGTGTGTGACTGACCGATGTGGTCGTTCAGAACTGTTCCGGTCATGGTTCCGTTCTTGACCATCTCTACACACTCGTCAAGAGCATCGACACCAACAAGGTAGATGTCCTTTCCGACTGTTCTTCCAGCTGCCTGGATGGCTGCTGCAGCACCGAGTGCCATGGCGTCGTTGTTACAGAAGACAACTTCAATATCCTTGCCGTACTTAGCAAGAGCGTTTGCGCAGATTTCCTGACCCTTTGCCTGAGCCCAGTTACCGACCTGATCGTCGAGGCAGTTGACCTTGATTCCCTGATCCTTCAGGTACTTGATTGAGAACTCTGTTCTGTACTGAGCATCGATGTTCTCCGGGTCTCCCTCAATCATGATGTAAGAGACAACACCGTCTTTGTTGACATCACCGTGATCTGGAAGCTCAGCAATGATTCTGCCCTGGAATGAACCGGACTGTCTTGCGTCAGCACCGACATAGCAGACTTTCGGGTTCTTGAGGATTCCCTCATATGACTCATCAAGAGTTGAACCGTCTTTTGCATAAGCAAGAGGCTCTCTGTTGATCAGAACGAGAGGAATACCAGCTGCGACAATCTTGTCGATGATAGCATCTGCTGAAGAAGTCTGAACAAGGTTGAGGATGATGACATCCATGCCCTGTGTGATGAAGTTATCGACCTGGTTTGACTGCTCTGCCATGTCGTTCTTTCCATCAACGATTGTGACGTTGTACTTCACATTTGCTGTCTCGAGAGTCTTGAAATAAGCCAGAATCTCGTTTCTGTAAAGAGTCATGAAGTTATCATCAAACTGATAAATTCCGACACCGACCTTGTAGGTCTTGACACCTGAAGTTTCCTGAGCACCCTGTGCGAATACACCGGTGAGGACGACGACTGCGATAAGCAGTACCATGAAAACTTTTCTCATTTAGAAATACCCCCTTAATTAGATTTCCTGAAAAGTCTATTTCAATGATACAGGCCGTTTTTTTGAACTGTCAATTGAGAAATATTACATATTTGAAATAAATGTCAGAATAGCAACACTTCAGCGCAACATTGTCACATATACGGACAAAGTGTCCGCCATACTCAGACAAGTACGGCCTTCAGCTGTTGAAGTATCTGAGGATAGCAGACACTTTTGAAATCCGTTGCGTCCACGCAGATCAGCTTTCCCATTGAAAAACGCAGTGTTCCGCGCCGTGTGTATTTCTCGCAAAAGCTCTCCTCCGTCATGTCCTTGACCGCATCAACTACACCCTCCACAGGCGGGTAGCAGGTCATAAGAACGTGTCCTATGTGGCGCGAGGGATCCTTGTCCCTCAAGACATAGCGCCTGTAGGCCTCTTTCATATCGCAGTCGAATCTCACGGTGATGACATTGCACGGATATTTTTCAATCACCGCTTTGAGATTCTCGATGTTGCGGTCCTCGAAATTATTGTCCAGAATCACAGATTTTCCTACTTCCAGCATCTTCGAGGCCGTAAACATCATTATGTTGGCCGCGGCGATGTCCAGCTGCGTTTTTTCCGAATAGGACTAAAAGCCGATGGCGTCGAAAAGCTTTTCCTTGAT
>JAGBRG010000237.1 GCA_017632495.1 Spirochaetales bacterium | reverse complement strand
CCTATCGATTACGGCAGTGCCAAGGTCTTCGGCCTCTCAGATAAGATTGTCTTCGGAGACTGGAAGGACCTTGGTCCGATTATCCAGGCCAACAAGGACAAGATTGAGGATATCGTCATAGAAAACGATGCCCGCAACTCCGCAATCCCCATGCTGGATAAAAAGAACATCAATGCCCGTATCGAGCCCGGTGCGATTATCCGTGAGCAGGTAGAGATCGGAGACAGGGCCGTAATCATGATGGGAGCCATTATCAATATCGGAGCCGTAATAGGCGAGGGCAGCATGATAGACATGGGAGCCGTTCTGGGAGGAAGGGCAACTGTCGGAAAAAACTGCCATATCGGAGCCGGTGCGGTTTTAGCCGGAGTGATTGAGCCCGCCAGTGCAAGTCCTGTTATTGTCGGAGACGGAACGCTTGTAGGTGCCAACGCCGTTGTGATCGAGGGCGTTCATATCGGAAAGAACTGTGTTGTTGCAGCCGGAGCTGTTGTGATTGAGGATGTTCCTGATAACATGGTGGTTGCAGGCTGTCCTGCCAAAATCATAAAGGCACGCGACGAGAAGACTAATTCAAAGACTGCTCTTGAGGCTGGCCTCAGGACTCTCTGACGGAGAATTAAGTGGAAAAGAAAGTCCCGTTCACACTGAATCAGGCACAATCCTGGCGAGAAAGATTCTCAACGCCGTTTTATGTCTATGACGAATCCTCAATCAGAAAGACTGTCTCTGATGTGCAGAAAGCCTTTTCATGGAACAAAGGCTTTTGCGAATGTTTTGCCGTAAAGGCAACACCGACTCCTGCCATCATCAGGCTTCTGGCATCTTTGGGATGCGGAACAGACTGTGCTTCGGTTTCTGAGCTGACTATAAGCAAAGCCTGCGGTCTAGAAGGCCGTAAGATAATGCTTACATCAAACGAGACCTCTGACGATGCCTACCGTCTTGCTGTAATGTGCGGGGCCATAATCAATTTGGATGATATTACTCAGATAGATGTTTTAGAGAAGGCCGCAGGCATTCCTGATACGGTTTGCCTCAGGTACAATCCCGGGACCTTCTCATTTACAAGCGGCATCATGGGCAATCTTCAGGATTCCAAGTTCGGTCTTACAAAGGACCAGATCTTTGAGGCCTACGGAATTCTGAAGGACAAGGGTGTGAAGCACTTCGGTCTTCACTGCATGGCCGCTTCCTGCTGTCTTGATGAGTCTTACTATGTGCTTTTATCCGAGCTTCTTTTCAATCTTGTTGTGGAAGTAAGGCAAAAGCTTGGCATCAGCATAGAGATTGTAGATTTAGGAGGCGGAATCGGAATTCCGTACCGCACTGACCAGAAGGCTGTTGATATTGTCTCTGTCGGTGAGAAGGTTAGGTCAAAGTATGAGGAGATTCTTGTTCCTAATGGAATAAATGTTGCAATCTATACTGAGATGGCCCGCTTCATCACAGGACCTTCGGGCTATCTTGTATCAAGTGTCAGAGGCTTTAAGCACATCTACAAGGATTATGCAGGCCTTGATGCAACAGCCTGTGATCTCATAAGGCCTGCTATGTACGGAGCCTACCATCACATAACAGTCTTGGGTAAGGAAAAAGAGCCTTGCAATCAGGTGTATGATGTAGTCGGAGGCCTTCGCGAGAACAACGACAAGTTTGCCGTAGATAGAAAACTCCCCAAATTGGAATACGGGGATATGGTCGTAATCCATGATGCAGGAGCCCACGGAAGGTCCATGGGCTATAATTACAACGGCATGCTAAGATGCGGAGAGCTGTTGATGGACGAGAAAGGAGATGTGCGCCTGATCAGAAGAGCCGAGTCTTTGGATGATCTTTTTGCCACATTCGATGTTGATTCTGATTTTGAGTTCTGAGGAGTTATGAAAGAAAAGCTTAACAGTGCAGTCTACGGCCTCAAAAAAAGCGCAATCAGGGAGTTTTCGCGCCTTGCAAAAGAGACTCCTGGCTGCATTGCCCTTACATTGGGCGAGCCTGATTTCGATACTCCTTCTCCGATCCGCCTTGCTGCCGAACAGTCTTTGGAAAACCACGAGACCCACTACATAGAAAACAGCGGCCTCTATCTTCTCAGAGAGCGCATTGCGCATTTTGAGAAGGAAAAACATGGCTTTGATTGCAAAGCTGAGCAGGTGATTGTCACTTCCGGTGCCACAGAGGCCCTGTTTGTAGCTCTATACGGAGTTCTGAATCCTGGCGACGAGGTCATAATTCCCACACCTGCTTTTGTCCTTTATGAAGAGATTGTAAAGCTTGCAAGGGGAGTGACGCGTCACCTTGATACCTCAAAGGACGGTTTTCAGATAACAGAGAAGGCCCTAAGAGACTTGGTTACTGATAAGACAAAGGCAATTGTTCTGAATTCTCCCAACAATCCTACGGGTACTATTCTTAATGAGAAATCGCTCAAGGCCGTGCATGACATCGCAAAGGAAAAGGATATCTTTGTAATCTGCGATGATGTGTACCGTGAGCTTGTCTACACTGATAATTATCACAGCTTCTGCGAGTTTGATGACTTGAAAGACAGAACCTTCTTGGTTCAGAGTTTCTCAAAGCCCTATGCAATGACAGGCTGGAGAATGGGATATCTTATTTCACCTCCTGAAATTATTTCTTCTCTTGCACTTGTTCATCAGTTTGTTGTGGTCTCAACAGCGTCTCCGTTCCAGAAGGCTGCAATCACTGCCTTGGATTTTGATCCTGTGGAACTGAAAAAGACATATGCAAAGAGGCGAGCCTATATGCTTGGCCGCCTTAAGAATATGGGTCTGGATTTACCTGAGCCTCAGGGTGCCTTCTACATATTCCCGTCAATCAGGCGCTTTGGTCTGGATTCGGCGACTTTCTGTACACGCATGATCAAGGAAGCAGGTTTGGCTGCAACGCCCGGCTTCTGCTTCGGCTCTGATGACCATATCCGCCT
>JAGBRG010000236.1 GCA_017632495.1 Spirochaetales bacterium | reverse complement strand
TATTACAATCTGGCCTATGCCTTTCAGAACAGAATCGCAGAGCCTTTGTATGTCAAAAGCCGCTATGACGAGGAAGCCCAGCACAAGGATATTGAGCTTACAAGCCACGACGGACAGGAAATTGACCTGGTCATTTCCGGAAATCTTCTGGTTCAGGTAGGTGAGCATAGGACAACTCTGGGTCCCGGAGACAGTATTTATTTCAGCTCTTCGACTCCTCACGGAATGATTGCTGTAAACGGAAAGGACTGTGAGTTCTATGCCATTGTCATGAACCCCACGGGAGCTCCGATTCCAGAGCTTACTCCTGTAACTTATTCTCCTGTGGCTCTTCAGCCCAGAAGAATAGACGAGGGCGAAAGACTCTGGCACAACTTCATAGACGTTCAGCTCAACAGCAAGGGGACGCCTGAGAAAATCACATTCAAGAACACTGATAAATTCAACTTCGCCTTTGATATCGTGGATGTCCTTGCAAAGAGGAATCCTGATAAGCTTGCCATGCTTCATCTTTCAAAGGACAAGACCGAGCGCAGAATCTCGTTTTTGGACATGAAGAGGGAGTCTGCCAGATGCGCCAACTATTTCAAGAGCCTTGGAATCAAGAAGGGCGACAGGGTTATGCTGATTTTAAAGCGCCACTATCAGTTCTGGTATGCCATGCTTGGTCTGAACAAGTTGGGTGCCGTTGTGATTCCCGCTACAAATCAGCTTCTTGCACATGATATCGAGTACCGTCTGAACGCAGCAGGGGTCAGCACAATAATCTGCACACCTGATGACAACATCCCTGAACATGTTGAGGAAGCTGAGAAAAACAGTCCGACACTCAAGAACAAGATAATCGTCAACACAAGCAGAGAAGGTTGGAGGAGCTTTGACGAGGAATACAAGATGTTCTCATCCAACTTCCCAAGAACCGAAGATTCTCCCTGCGGTGATGACCTTCTTCTCATGTTCTTCACTTCCGGAACATCAGGTTATCCGAAAATTGCCATGCACAACCACAAGTACCCGCTGGGTCATTTCCACACGGCAAAGTACTGGCACTGCACTCACGAGGACGGTCTGCATTTCACAATATCGGATACAGGTTGGGCAAAGGCCATGTGGGGTAAGCTTTACGGTCAGTGGCTTGCAGAAAGCGCCACATTCGTCTATGACTTTGATCGCTTCAATGCAGCCGACATCATGCCGATGTTCGCAAAGTATCAGATCACAAGCTTCTGTGCACCTCCTACGATGCTCAGGATGATGATCAAGGAAGACCTTTCCAAGTACGATTTCTCATCGGTGCGCTATATGACAACGGCAGGCGAGGCACTGAATCCGGAAGTCTACAGGCAGTTTGAGAAGCTTACAGGTCTTCAGATCCACGAGGGCTTCGGTCAGAGCGAGAGTACGATGATCATCGGTAACCTTGTAGGTGCCGGCCATAAGGTCGGATCCATGGGTAAGCCGGCTCCGATTTACGATGTCAGCCTTATGGGACCTGACGGTGAAAGCGTTGCAGCCGGAGAAACAGGCGAGATTGTCATCAACGTCAAAAACGGTGCCCCTTGCGGACTGTTTACAGGCTACTACAACGATCCTGAGAAGACTGCAGAAGTATGGCATGACGGCTACTATCACACAGGTGACACGGCATGGATAGATGAGGACGGCTTCTATTGGTATGTGGGCCGTACTGACGACATCATAAAGAGCTCGGGTTACAGAATCGGACCGTTTGAGATTGAATCTGTCATCATGGAACTTCCCTATGTTCTTGAATGCGGAGTTTCAGCAGCTCCGGATCCTGTCAGAGGCCAGATAGTCAAGGCATCCGTTGTCCTTACAAAGGGCACAGAGCCTACCGAAGAGCTTAAGAAAGAGATTCAGAACTACGTTAAAGAACACACAGCCCCGTACAAATATCCGAGGCTGGTTGTTTTCAGAGACGAACTTCCCAAAACCACAAGCGGAAAGATCATCAGAAGCAAACTCTGATGATCAGGCCTCCGCGTAGGTTTTCTCAATGTATTCCAGGCTCTTTTTAAGAGTCTGGGGATTGAAGTTCTCTAAAGTCATCGGGACGTTATCGACCTTATACTTCTTGTAGATTCCGAAAATCGTATTCCACGGCATAAGGCCTTCTCCTATGGCGATGTTTCCCTTCTTTACAGGGCCAACTGCGAAAGGATAGTTAGGCATGGAGTCTGCCCAGACAAAGTCCTTAAGGTGCATGGCGCTTATGTAGGGGGCAAGCATGGAGACAGCTTCGTCATAGTATGAATAAAAGTCCGCAACTCCCTTAATCGGCATGATGTTCACTGCATCGAAAAGACAGCGCAGGTTAGGGGATTTGAATGTCTCCATGACCTTGAACATCCTTACAGGGTCATCAACCGTGTTCTTGTCAGCAACCGCCTCAATTGCCATGATTACGTTGTTTTTCACAGCTTTGTTGAGAAGGCGTTCTATTATTCTAAGAAATCTTGCCCAGTTCTTATCGGACCATGTGTCCTCACAACGGACGTTTCTGGGGTCCAGTGAACCTGTCTCCGTGGCAACAAGACCTGCTCCAAGGCTGTTTGCAACCTCAATGCCGTTTTCGAATTTAGCAAGTTCGCTTTCAAGAACCTCGGGATCGGGGTGAACTGGGTTGATATAGCAGCCCAGAACGGCAACGCGAACTGAGTTTTTAGCCAGATCGTTTTTAACAGATGCAGCCCAGTCGCAGTTCATGGGTTTTGGTGCATCGTCCAGGACCTTATAAGGGGCGAAATGCAGACAAGCGTTCTTTCTGAAGGAGCTTGCAAGCTCTCCGATTTCCTCTGCATTCTTGAATTTCCTACCGAAATCATGTGTTCTGAAACCTAAATCCAACATGAGTGTAGCATAAGGTAAAAAGGTCGTTTTCGCAAACATTTTGGCCGTTTTTTTCACATTGTAGGTAAAGTAGAATGTATGTTATGCTCAGTATATTAGGAGATTATAATGGATATCAGATATTCTACAGGAAAAGAACCTTTCAAAAGAATGACAACAGAAGAGCTCAGAGATGAGTTTCTGATTACAGGTATTTTCAAGGCTGATGATGTCAGCGCCGTTTATTCTCATGTTGACAGAATAGTCACTATGGGAGCCATGCCTGTCAGCAAGAGGGTTGATCTGCAGAAGAACATAGACCCCTGGAAGAACTTCGGTGTCACATACATGCTGGAGCGCAGGGAACTGGGCACAATCAACATCGGAGGTCCTGGAAAGGTCATTGCCGACGGACAGGAATACAAGATGGACCATTGGGACGGTCTTTATCTTCCCATGGGAACAAAGAAGGTAGAGTTCGAGTCCTCAGACAAAAACGATCCTGCCAAGTTCTTCATCTGCACAACTCCTGCCCATACTCCCAAGCCGGTACGCCACATCCCGTTTGACAAGGCCATCCATAAGCATCTTGGTTCCCAGGCAACAAGCAACGAGAGAACCATCAACCAGTATCTTCATCCGGATGTACTGGATGCCTGCCAGCTTTCGATGGGTCTTACTCACCTTGAGGAAGGATCGGTTTGGAACACCATGCCGATGCACACCCACGAGCGCAGAATGGAGGTCTATTTCTACTTTGACATTCCCAAGGACAATGTGGTGTTCCACTTCATGGGAGAGCCTGATCAGACAAGACACATCGTCATGCACAATGATGAGGCTGTAATCAATCCTTCATGGTCAGTCCATGCAGGATGTGGAACAAGCAACTACACATTCATTTGGGCAATGTGCGGCGAAAACCGCGCATATGATGACCAGGACTGGATTAATACCGAGGATCTTGTGTGATTAAAGGTTTCTTCAGTATGAAAACTAAAATATTCCTTCTTGTTCTTTTTTCTCTTGTGATTCTTTCACTTGCAATGCTTCTTGTTGTAAACATCAGAATCAACTATCTGGGAGAAATACTCGTCAGAGAAAGCAAAGCACAGAACGATTCCATAAAGGGTCTTTCATCGGACTACATTGAACAAGGCATAACCAGCCTCACGACAAGGACCAGCGATCTGGAAGCATTCCTTCTGAACAATGCTTTTGATGAAGTTGCAAAAAAACTCACGGTTCTGGCAGATATGGTTGAGGAAGTCTTTAAGAACAAAGAGGAAATAAAGTATTCGGGTTCACCTTACCCTGAATTTGCATCAGAAGGTGTTCCTGCCATGCGCATGCTTTATGCAAAAGGCCTGAATATTGAAGATCCGAAGATTAAGGCTATTGCCGCTAAAATGCAGACTCTTTCGGATCTGATGGTTTCATTTTTCTGTGACGGAGGTCTGGATTCCTGTGCCGTGTCATTCCCTGAGGGCATTACCTTCGTAACGGATGCCAGAGCCAACTCCAAGCTTGATGAAAACGGTAAACCGATCAGTGCGGATCCAAGGACCAGAGAGTGGTATTCCGGAGCTATTGAGGTTGATGGTATTTATTATTCCAATGTCATAAGGGATCTGTTCTCCGGAGAACCTGCAATTACGGCTTCTATTCCTATTTCCTTTGATGGCCGTGTAGTTGCTGTCGTAAGTGCCGATATTTTCCTCGGAACTCTTGAAAAGTGGATTTCTGCATCACTGGAGGAAAGCGGCTTCATTTTCATAGTCAACCAGAATGGAAGCGTTATCTTTGCTCCAGATGGTCAGAGGCTTATTTCTCCGTATTTTGTGCTTGAGAAAGTTGATATCAGAGATTCCTCTGATGAAAGACTCGGCGAATATGTGACCCGTGCCATGAAAGGGGATTATTCGCCTTATCTGATAACTGATTATTCCGGCAAGGAGTATATCCTTATCGGATCTCCCATGCAGAGTGTCGGCTGGCTGCTTGTAAGCGCCATAGACAAGGCAGAGGCTCTTTCCCTTATTCCTCAGTTGGACCGCACGTTCGACGAGGTTTCAGCCAGGACTACCGCTGAGTTCTATCAGCACATCAGAGCTACACTTCAGATAATTATTCTGGTTCTCATAGGTGTATTTGTTTTGTCTCTGGGACAGGCCGTGTTCCTTGGAAACAGAATCACAAAACCTCTGAACAGCCTTTCCAAGTATATCCGTAAGCTGAGCGGTGGTGATTTTGTCTTCAAGATGAGTGAAGTCTATAAGACAAAAGACGAGATAGAGGTTCTTGCCGAGGCTTTTGAAGACCTGTCGATAAAGAATCAGAAGTATATCAGGGAAGTTACCAGGGTAACCGCGGAGAAGGAGAGAATCGGTGCCGAGCTTAATGTTGCCACTCAGATTCAGGCAGACATGCTTCCCAGCATCTTCCCGCCTTATCCTAACAAGACTGAGTTCGATGTCTTTGCCACAATGCATCCTGCAAAGGAAGTCGGAGGCGACTTCTATGACTTCTTCCTCGTTGATGACGATCATTTGGCTCTTGTCATAGCCGATGTTTCAGGAAAGGGCGTTCCGGCAGCTTTGTTCATGGTCATTGCAAAGACTCTTATCAAGAACAGGGCCCAGATGGGTGGAACTCCGTCCGAGATTCTCTTTGATGTGAACAACCAGCTGGCCGAAGGAAACAAGACTGATTTCTTCGTGACCGTCTGGCTTGCCATAATCGATGTCAGAAACGGAGAAGGTCTGGTTTCCAACGCAGGTCATGAGCATCCGTGCCTGAAGAAGAAGGACGGTAAGTTTGAGCTTATCAAATACCGCCATTCACCTGCCGTTGCCGTCATAGAGAACATGAAGTTCCCTGATCACAAGATCAAGCTTGATCCGGGTGACAAGGTGTTTGTCTATACAGATGGAGTAGTGGAAGCTACCAATGGTCAGGAAGAACTCTTCGGAGAGAAGAGAATG
>JAGBRG010000235.1 GCA_017632495.1 Spirochaetales bacterium | reverse complement strand
TCATAAGGGCAACAGAAGGAACCATTTTGTCCAGAATCCCGCCCAGAAAGAGAATCAGAAAGGATGCTCCGATGGAGATTCCTCACATCATGGTTCTCATAAGCGATGAGAAAAAATCCATCATCGAGCCTCTTGCCGCATCTAGTGCAGGCCTCAGAAAGGTATATGATTTTGATCTTATGAAGAACGGAGGCCATCTAGAGGGCTGGATTGTTGATTCTGAAGAAGATAAGAAAAACATCGCATCCGCTTTTGAGAAGCTTTATGAAAAGCTTGATCCCAAGAATCCGCTTCTGTTTGCAATGGGAGACGGAAACCACAGCTTCGCAACAGCAAAAAGCTGCTGGGAGGATATAAAGAAGAATCTTACAGAGGAGCAGAGAAAGAACCATCCTGCAAGATTCTGCCTTGTTGAGCTTGAAAACATCGTTGACCCGGGTCTTGTCTTTGAGCCTATTCACAGAGTCCTTTTCAATGTTCCTGAGAAAGTCTTCCTTGAAGAGCTTTCAAAGAACGCAAAGAAAGTCGAGACTGAGGAAGTCGGTTGCAGAAACTGCATAGCCAAGGAAATTGCCCAGGGCGATACTCAGAAATTCGGTTACTGCACAGCAGACCATCACGTGGTTGTATGTCTTACTTCTCCTTCTGCCAATATCGCAGCAGGAACGTTACAGAAGGTCATCGATGCCTTGATTGAGAAGGGCTACAGTGTAGACTACATCCACGGTGCTGATGTCACTGACAAGCTCGGAAGCGAGAAGGGTAACATCGGACTGTTCCTTCCCGCAATCGATAAGTCAACGTTCTTTGATACTATCATCAAAGACGGAGCACTTCCCAGAAAGACATTCAGCATGGGTGAGGCGAACGAGAAACGCTTCTATATGGAGGCTCGTTCAATCATCTGACAGCACCTTTTTGTTGCGTGTTGTTGTTTTTTCAATAATTGTCATTTTTGCTCTTCTCATAGTTTCGATAATCTGCTATTTTCTCTTTCAGAAACTGTGGGAGGAGCTATGGCTATCAACAGAACGCTTGCGACTTGGGATACCATTCTTTTTCACGGATTATCGATTTGTTGAATCAACCGTCAAGGTTGATTTTTTTTTGCTGTTAGGAGGCAGAATTATGAAAAAGCAGGAAGCTATCAGAGATGCAAGAGCTCTGGGCACTCCAAAGATGCTGGTACTTGGACTTCAGCACCTGTTCGCAATGTTCGGCGCAACCGTTCTTGTTCCGATTCTCGTCAATTCGTTCGGACTTCCGCTCTCAATCCAGACAACACTGCTTATGGCAGGTCTCGGAACTCTTTTGTTCCACTTCATCTCAAAGTTCAAGGTTCCGGCATTCCTCGGTTCCTCATTCGCATTCCTCGGTGGCTATGCTGCAGTCGCATCCTTAAACAGCGGTAAGTACGCAGCAATGTCAGCCGCAGAGAAACTTCAGTATGCAGGCGGCGGAATAGTAGTTGCAGGTCTTCTTTATGTAGTTCTTGCACTGATTGTAAAGTTCGTCGGCGTAAAGAAGGTCATGAGATTCCTTCCGCCTATCGTAACAGGACCAATTGTCATCCTCATCGGTCTTAACCTGGCTCCTTCTGCAGTTGCCAACGCAGCAACATGCTGGTGGCTTGCACTGGTTGCAATCGTCATCATCATCGTGACCAACATCTGGGGCAAGGGAATGATTAAGATCATCCCGATCCTTCTGGGTGTCGTAGGTTCATATATCGTTGCTTTGATTGCAAATGCATTCGGTGCAACAACAGCTGCAGGAGAGCCTCTCATCAACTTCGCAGCAGTTTCCGGCTCAAAGGTCATCGGTCTTCAGCCGTTCTTCACTGACTTCGGCGGAACAATCTGCAAGTTCGACATCACAGCCATACTTGTCATGGCTCCGATTGCAATCGCATCCATGATGGAGCACATCGGTGACATCTCAGCCATCTCAGCAACAGTAGGCGAGAACTTCATCGAAGATCCGGGTCTTAACAGAACCCTCATCGGAGATGGTCTTGCAACATCACTTTCAGCTCTCTTCGGAGGTCCTGCCAACACAACATACGGTGAGAACACCGGTGTTCTGGTCCTTTCCAAGGTCTATGACCCGAGAGTGGTCAGACTTGCAGCAGTCTACGCGATTGTCCTTTCATTCTCACCTGCATTCGCAGCCCTTATCAACTCCATGCCCACAGCAATCATCGGAGGAATCTCATTCATCCTCTACGGTATGATCTCGGCAATCGGAGTCAGAAACATAGTTGAGAACAG
>JAGBRG010000234.1 GCA_017632495.1 Spirochaetales bacterium | reverse complement strand
CGCGAACTTCTAGGTGCACTGAAAGAGTGCCAGAGCGTCTATGATGTCTATTCGGCATAAAAAAGAGGACGGGGATGGAATTAGTTAAGGGTATCTGCGGATTCGCAGCAATGATATTGGGTCTTTATTCGACATTGATTCTGATAAGAATCATCGTATCCTGGGCGGTTTTGATAAAACGCCGCGGCGGATGGAACGCAGGTCCTTATTACAATGCCGAACAGGGAGAGAACGGTTCTGTTCTTGAGTCAGCCGACACCATTTTGGGAAAGCTCTGCGACCCATATCTCAACATCTTCAAGGGAGTGAAGTCCTTAAGAAGATCGGTTCTGGATCTGACACCTGTTCTGGCTTTGGTTGTTTTGAATATGGTCAAAAGCATCCTCTCCTTGATTTCAAAGGTGCAGGACGTCACAATCTGGATGGTTCTTGCCATAATCATCCAGGGCCTTTGGAGCTCCCTTATCTCGTTTTTGCTGATTCTGCTTATCGTGGTCCTGATTGTCAGATTCTTTCTGGGAAAAAGCAACAGCGGCGAAGTGAACAACATAATAAACGCACTGGATCCGATTCTGGATGCACCGGTCGGAAGGGTCTACAAGCTGTTTTTCAGAAAAGCAAAGGTGGATGACCAGAAGCTTGTTCTGGCCTCGATTATCTTCTATGCCGTAATCTATGTTGGCTTTAAAATCGGAATCGATGCTCTGGTCAAGTTTCTTGTAAACCTCTGACAGGTGGAAAATGTTCGTTTGTGAGCTGAAGCGGGACATCAAGACTCTCACGGGTGTTGGAAAAAAGACAAAGGATGACTATGCCAATTTGGGAATAGAGACGCTTTCCGACCTTGTCCAGATGACCCCGCGCGGCTATGAGGACAGAAGTCACAGAATCTGCATCGGTCGTCAGAATGAGGCTGACGGAAGCTGGACCAACACCTTTGTGAAGGTAGAAAGCGTAAGCGAGTTCGGTTCGGGCAGAAAAAATGTCAAAATCATTGTCAGAGATACTGAGAATAACCAGAAAGCCTTTCTGATGGGCTTTAACAGAACCTATCTATCCAAGACGGTCTTTCCAGGATGCTTTTATCATCTCTATGCCAACGTGACGGTCTATGGAACAGGCCTTACTGCATCCCAGTTCGAGCTTAAGCCAGTGCGGGAAGAAGATCTGATTGCAGGAGACATGGCCCTAGATCAGGGCATTCTTCCTGTCTATCCCTTGTGCGGAACACTGACACAGAAGGCCCTGCGCCGTGATGTCAAGGCCGTCTTGTCTTCTATCGGGCACATAGATGATGAGATTCCCGAAAACCTTATACAAAAGCATCACCTGATGCCGCTTGACAGGGCCTTTCGGGAAATCCACTTTCCTTCATCTGACAAAGCCTTGGCCGAGGCCCGCAGGGCTTTGGCTTTCCGTGAGGTCTTTTATCTTCAGCTCGAGGCCAAAAGACGGCCTCAGATAGAGAGGCGCCGCCAGGCCATCCCCAGCCGGATTTACGAAGCAGAGAAGCACTTTATAGAAAAACTTCCGTTTTCTCTTACAGATGACCAGATCAAGGTTCTTGATGAAATCAGAAGGGACATGAGCGGCTCAGAGAGCATGAACCGCCTTCTTCAGGGAGATGTAGGTTCCGGAAAAACCTTGGTGGCGTGGGTTTCTGCTCTTCATACCATCTGTGACGGGGCTCAGGTTGCCTTCATGGCTCCGACAGAGCTTTTAGCCCGTCAGCATGCACAGGTTGCCGATCAGCTTTTCAAGGACAGCGGAATCTCCGTGGCCTTTTTAAACGGAGAGGTCCACGGAAAACCCCGTCAGGCACTTCTGGACCAGCTCAAAGCCGGGAACATAGACCTTCTTATCGGAACGCACGCTCTTTTTTCAAAGGATGTTGAGTACCGGAATCTGAGGTATGTGATAATCGATGAGCAGCACCGCTTCGGTGTTGAGCAACGTCATGCTTTGTTTGAGAAGGGAATCGAACCTGATGTCCTTCTTATGACCGCAACACCTATCCCAAGAACATTGGCACTGACTGTGTTCGGCAATCTGAATGTGTCCACAATCAAGACAATGCCCAAGGGCAGGCTTCCTGTGATTACATACCTTGTCGATGACTCAAAACGCGACAAAATGTATGAGGCTGTAGGTGTTGAGATGAAGCGGGGCCATCAGGCCTACTTTGTCTACCCCAGAATCGATGATGAGGGAAAATCGGACCTTCGTG
>JAGBRG010000029.1 GCA_017632495.1 Spirochaetales bacterium | reverse complement strand
TCTTGCCTATGGTAAGATAACAAAGACCGCACCGTTTCAGAGTAAGGCCTCGAGAAAGCGACTTTTAGAGAGCCTTCCGCCTGAAATCAAAGACGTTGTAGGTGTGATATTCGGGACCCTCGAGACCGTCGAGCAACAGAAAAAAGACCTTGAAAAACGCCTGAGAGAAATAACAGCGGACGATGAGAACGTCCGTCTTCTAATGACTATTCCCGGAATCGGGGTCGTGAATGCTTGCACAATCCGAGCATATATCGATGACATCGGTCGCTTTCAGAGCTTCAAGCAGTTTTCCGCATACTGCGGCCTGGTTCCCTGGGTACAGGCCTCCAACGAGACCTACAAGATCGGCCGGATAACAAAACATGGCCCGCCAGAGCTAAGGACAGCGATAATAGAAAGCGTCATTGCGATGGTCCGGATGGAGGAGAAGACCGGAAAATATGTGCTTATGGAGCAATATAAGCAGATGAAAGCGGAAAAATCCTCAGGTAAAGCCATAGTCGCAACAGCCAGAAAGCTTTCCAGAATCATCTATGTCATGCTGACAACAAAGACAGCTTTCAATCCGAAGATGCTGATAAACAGGCTTGAGAAATCCGAGGACTGACTCTAGAATCGAAATATAAACTAAAACAACCCGTCTAAGGCGCTCTGTCTGAGTTCGACACACTTTATGGCACTACAAGCCGAATTGGAGAATGAACCGTCGGTATCGAATCCTTCAATGGTCCAGTGAGGCCGGAATTATAGACTGAGGTAAAATAATCCGCGACAGAAGACCTGTGACATGACCCGTATTACACAATCGCTGAGGTCTGACGGCAATAAAGGTTCTGTGCAGCGCACGCGACCTGAAGAAGGAAATCGTCTGTCAGACTTATTCAAGCAAATGAGAGGTGCAGAAGACCCGAAACTGAACGTGATGATAAGCCAGAAACAGTCATTCTCAGCCCTTTAATATAGGAAGTATGAAAAAAGGTATTATCGTACTTTTGATCGCGGTGCTGGTTTCCGGCTTTGCATTCGCAGACTTCAGTGGAAATGCTGGTGTCAGATTTGATGCATTCTTTGGAGATGATAGCGGCGCATTTATCACATCAAATGTCAAGTCTTTTGACTTCAGCTTCACTTTCACTTCAGAGAAAGTTGAGCTTGACAGCGCCGAAGATGAGATTCATGTAGAGGTTGCTGCTTCTGCAAAGTTCATTTTTGGTGAAATTAATCCTGCTGATATGGGTGATTGGAAGAATGGAGAATTTGTTACAACATCTGATTTAAGCGACAGAGGAATTGGTGCTGTCATCAAGCTCGACACAGCTAAGATTGTTGGAAAGAACTGGTATGTCAGCGTTCTCGGAACACAGGATGCATATGATTATGCTAAGGCTCCTGTTCTTACAATCAAGAACAAGAAAGTCAAGGATGATTTCGGTAACGTCAAGAAATACACAACTCAGGCAGCTTCATATGTAGTTGATTACAACAAGGTTCCTGGTGTCACAGTCGGTTTCAACGGATTCACAGCAAGTGCTGGTTTTGATTATGTAAAGCTCGGATCTGATAAGTTCTTTGTTGCTTCCGCATCAGTTGAGACTCCTGAGTTTGCATTCAACGATGACACAGTCAAGGTCCAGGCCGCTGCAGAGTTCAGCAGACTTGGTCTTTCCGGTACTTCTGCAAAGGCTGTTGATAGCGTAATTGGTGCTTCTGCAAAGGCAACAGTCGCCATCCAGGACATCACAATCGGTGTTGCAACTGATCTGGGTCTCGAGTATATCGGTGCTGAGGTCGGAACTCTTGCAGATAAGGATACTGAGTTCAATATTGATGCAAGAGTTGACTTTAAGTATAACTTCGTAGATGTAAACCTTTACACCTATGCTGGTAAGGCAGGACTTAAGTTCGGTTCAGCATTAAATGGTGTTTACTCTAAATTCAATGATTTCTACCTTGAGGCAAAGGCTGCTTTCGATCTCAACGCTTTTGAGCTTCCGCTTAAGGTTACAGTTTCAGCAAAGAACATTACAAATGCTGAAGTTGGCGGAGATCTTCGTTTCAAGTATGGTATCGAGCCGAAGGTTGAGGTTGAGTTCGCTAAGGATGCTATCAAGGCTGGTGCTTCATTCAGCATCAACACTGAGGATAAGATTTGGGACGCTCTTGTTTACGGAACATATGCATTCGAGAAGTTCACAGCTGGTGCTGGTGTCTCCCTTATGGGCTTTGAAGGACTTCGCTACATTGCTTTCGGTGCATTCGCAGAGTCCGACAAGCTGGTCAAGGGCGCAACATTCGGTCTTGCTTATGGTCTTGATGGTGATGATGCAGTTTATAGCGATGGTGCTGCAGCTTGTGTCTCTGATTCAGATAACTACAGCGCAAACTATAAGGCTGATCCAGTTGAAGCTGGTGAGATTGTTGCTTACTGCAAGATCGCTTTCTAAGTTACAGCCTGATTGTAAAGCTTCAGGTCGCCTCCGGGCGACCTGTTTTTTTATCCGGGGTTTCTGTTAGCTTGCGGGAGTCAAAGCTCGTGTTTGTCTTGAGCATTATGTAGATGATGCGCGAAAGCTTTCGGGCTGTGGCGATAATGGCCTTGCCTGATGATTTGTCGTTTTTGAGTTCCTGATACTGATGCATCATCTTGTAATTTGAGGTCTTGTCTTCCATGCGGACCATTGCAACTACGCACTGAACCAGGGCTGTGCGAAGTTCCTGAGGGCCTCGTTTTGTGATCCGGCCGTAGTAGATGCTTTCATTTGACGTCTGAACCCAGGGCACAAGGCCGCAGTAGGCGGAAAAGTTCTTGTAGGACTCAAAGCGGTCTATGTCGTCTATGTAGGCCCGGATGGTGCATGCGTTGACGATTCCTATTCCCGGGATTGTCATCAGAAGGTTTACGGCATGATCCTTTGCAGTAATCTGCCTTAGCTTTCCTTCAAGGACCTTCTTCTGGTTTTCAACAACATCTATGGTCTCAAAGATTGTGCCGACAGTTCTTGCTATTTCCGTCGGAAGCTTGTCCAGGATCTTTTTTCGCTCGCGCTTGCTTTGAAACTGGGCGGTCTTGGTTATATGCCCGTAGGCCAGAAGGACCGCATGGGCCTGGTTCTTCAGAGCTACCATGTCCTGCACCATGAGGTTCCTGCTTTTGAGGATACGTCTGAGGCCCTCGGACTCGGCACTGCAGAGATGGCTTTTGGG
>JAGBRG010000233.1 GCA_017632495.1 Spirochaetales bacterium | reverse complement strand
GACAGGACCTTGGCAACAGAGATTCCTATGCACCCCGTGCCGCAGCAAAGATCAAGGATCTTCACTTCCTGTTGATCTTCGCAAAGCTCCGTAATATCGGCTATGGCTTCTTCTACAAGGGTCTCCGTGTCTGCTCTTGGAATCAGAGTATCAGGAGAGACCTTGAAGACACACTCATAAAAACCGCGCTCTCCTGTAAGGTAGGCAACGGGCTGACCCTCAAGTCTTGCAGTTCTGAGTTTCTCAAGCTCTGCAAGTTTGTCTGAGGGAACATCTTCGTCCCCGTAGAGTGCAAGCTGTGTCTGGGTTATGCCAAGGCAATGGCAGATGAGAATCTTTGCATCGGAAGCAGGGGAGTCGCTGATGTTTTTGAATGAGTCGCAAAATGACTTATAAAGCGAATCTAGATTCACGTGGCTTCCTTCAGAGCCTGCTCTCCGGCTGCGACTTTAAGAGCCTCTATCACATCCTGAAGCTGGCCTTCCATTATCAGATCGAGCTTATAGAGGGTGAGGTTGATTCTGTGGTCTGTGAGTCTGTTCTGCGGGAAGTTGTATGTTCTGATTCTTTCGCTTCTGTCTCCGCTTCCGACCTGGCTCTTTCTCTCTTCTGCTCTCTCTTTTGCCTTCTTTCCCGCCTCAAGGTCATAGAGTCTGGACCTGAGGACCCTCAGAGCTTCGACTCTGTTCTGAAGCTGGGACTTCTGGTTCTGACAGATTACCACAAGGCCTGTGGGAATGTGGGTGATGCGGACGGCACTTTCTGTCGTGTTGACGCACTGGCCGCCGGGGCCGCCTGCACGCATGACATCGATTCTGAGGTCTTCCTGGCGGATGTCCACTTCGGTTTCCTCGGCTTCAGGTAAAACTGCGACTGTGACAGCAGAGGTGTGGATACGGCCGCCGCTTTCGGTTTCAGGAACACGCTGGACTCGGTGAACTCCGCTTTCCCATCTGAGGCTTCCGTAGACATCCTTGCCGCTGATGGAAAGGATGATTTCCTTGTAGCCGCCAAGCTCTGTCGGGTTGGAATCGATTTCCTCGATCTTCCAGTGCATGGACTCGGCATAATAGCTGTACATCCTGTAGAGGTCCGAGGCAAAAAGGGCTGCTTCCTCGCCGCCTGTTCCTGCGCGGATTTCCATGATTATGTTCTTGCCCTCAAGGGGATCGGGTGGAATCAGAAGCATCTTACACTTCTTCTCGCTCTGTTCGATCTGCTCCTTGAGAATGGGAATCTCCTCCCGGGCCATGGCCGCAATGTCCTCGTCATCCTCGCGGGCGAGGTTCTCGTTGTCGGAGAGGTTGGCTAAAAGGTTCTTGAGGTTGGAAAGCTCGTCGACGATGGGCACAAGGTGGCTGCGCTCAAGCATGAGGCTCTTATATTTTCCCATGTCCTTCATCACGTCGGGATCGGAAAGCTTCTGGTCAAGTTCCTCCAGCTGCCTTCTGAAATCCTCAAGTTTCTCAATCATTTTCCGTCCTCGGGTTTCGGATGCTTTACAAAGGTGCTTTCCATGACCGGTGCGGAAGGTTTGAAGAGGCTTAAAACGCCCATCGGACAGGCCTTGACGCATTCGCCGCAGGCAAGGCATTTCTTGGTGGCGTTGATGTCGGTATCTTCGACAATGACTCCGAACGGACATTCTTCACGGCACTTGCCGCAGTCTGTACACATCTTGATGTCAACGACATATACTCCGTAGCGGTTCTGCCTGATAGCTCCGATAGGGCAGACTTTAGCACATTTTCCGCATTGTATGCAAACCACAGGGCGGGTGATTTTGCCCTGGATGGAACTTTTGTTTCCGACTCCCATGCGCTCGGTGACCCTGATGAAGGCCATTGAGGCTTTTGAGGTTCTGAAATAAGTTTTTGCGCAGGCATGGACGCACTCAAGACATCCGATACATCTGGCATCCTTATTGACGATGAGCGTTCTGCTTTTTCGCGGGATTGCAAGTTTGTCCGGGTCTTCATACGGGGTGTTTTCCAAAGGAAGGCTTGTCCTGTGAAGTCCGTCAAGGCGGTAGTATGCATCGGCAACTGCCGGGGCTGTCGGGATTGAGACAATCTCACCAAGTCCTATTGCTCCGCTTGCTATGTTCAGGCCTTTTCTCTCAACGATTATAGGCTCTATCTGGGGCACCTCATCGGCTCTGAAGAGCATAAGCGAAGCATACTTGGCTGTAGGGACGCAGTTTTCAAGTGGGAACTGCTCACGTAAAGCATAGCCTAAGCCCATGACAACTCCGCCTTCTATCTGACCTTCAACGCTTGTGGGATTGATCGCTCGGCCTACATCGTGAGCGGCGATAATCTTGAGAATCTTATCGGTCTTCTCTTCAAGGATACAGACCTGGGTGGCATAACCGTAGGCTACATGGCTCTTGGGGTTCGGAAGATCGGATCCGAACGGGTCGGTTTCTGCAAGATATTCTGCATAGTATTCCTGACCTTCCAGCTTTGAAAGATCTGTGTCCTTCAAAGCATCTTTAAGCATTACTGCAGCACGACGTGCAGCTTCACCTGTGACGGTGGTGTGTCTTGAACCGGACGATGTTCCGCTGTCAGGAGCGTTTGCAGTATTTGCCTTTTCCTCTACGACCTGGTCTTCTTTAAGGCCTGTCACATCGCAGACAATCTGCTTCATGACGGTGCACATACCCTGTCCCAGACATGATCCTGCGCAGTGGATTATGACCTTGCCGTCCTTTACCTGAAGGCGGACTCTTCCGTAGTCAGGAAGTCCCACACCGACACCGGCGTTCTTCATTGCACAGGCAATTCCTGCGTTGGGACTGCTTTCAAATTCTTCCTTGACAGCCATAAGGGTTTCCACAAGACCTGTGGAGTCGTCGACTATCTGGCCGTTCGGAAGGCTCTGACCCGGGCGGATTGCATTTCTGAATCTGATTTCCCAGTGAGAGATTCCGATTCTGTCGGCAATGTGGTTCAGAAGGGTCTCAACTGCAAAGCAGCTCTGAGTTACTCCAAAGCCTCTGAAGGCACCTGCAGGCGGGTTGTTTGTGTAATAGGCATAGCCGTCTATTTTGAAATTCTGGAAGTTGTAGGGCCCTGATGCATGTGTGCATGCTCTTTGCAGAACAGGAAGGCCAAGCGATGCATAAGCTCCTGTGTCTGTGACAATCTTTGCCTTAAGACCCTGGATTATTCCGTTCTTGTCGCATCCGATTGTCATCTCTATGTCCATAGGATGGCGCTTAGGATGCACTTTGATACTTTCATCACGGGTAAGCTTCATCTTGCAGGGGCGCTTTGTAAGGTATGCAACAAGTGCACTTAAGTGCTGGACTGTCACATCCTCCTTGCCTCCGAAGCCTCCGCCTACATAGCAGTTCTCAACTCTGACCATGTCCTCGGAAAGGCCCAGAAGGGGAGCTGTCTCTCGTCTTGTGTCGTAGACACCCTGGTCTGTTGAATAGATTTTGACTCCGCCGTCATCCATGGGAACGGAGACTGCGCATTCGGGCTCCAGAAACGCATGTTCTGTCCATGGTGTGGTAAAGTGCTCCGACAGAACAAAATCAGATTTCTCTATGGCCTTTTCGGCATCTCCTCTGTCAACATGGGTATGGCCAAGAAGGTTTCCCTCTTCATGAACTTTCGGGGCATCCGGCTGCATGGCCTCCGTGGGATTATGGACGCACGGAAGTTCCTTATACTGGATTTTAACAAGCTTTTCAGCCTTTTTTGCGGCGTCATAGTTTTCTGCTGCTATCAGGCAGATTACATCGCCTACGTAGCGTGTGATGCCGCCTACGGCTATCATGGCATCCCAGTCGCGTTTAAGATGACCCACCTTAACATCTCCGGGGATGTCTTCAGCGGTAAAGATTCTCACAACGCCGGGGACTACGGATGCAAGTTCAGTATCATTTGAAAGAACCTTTGCCCGTGGATATTTACTTCTGACTGCCACGGCAAAAAGCATTCCGTCGATGTAGATGTCATCCGGGTATTTACCGATTCCCGTGACCTTGTCCTTCACATCGACTCTTGGAACGCGTTTTCCGATAAGCCAGTTTTTGTCGTCTTTGAGATTGGCGTTTTCACGCATCATCTTGCCTGCAAGTTCAATGGCCTTGACTATCTTTGCATAGCCTGTGCAGCGGCAGATGTTGTTTCTTATGGCATGGCGGATTTCATGCTCTGTGGGGGAGAGATTCTTATCCAGAATGCTCTTTGCGCAGATTACCATGCCAGGTGTGCAGAAGCCGCACTGCACGGCGCCGGCCTGACCGAACGCTGCAGTGAAGATTTCTTTTTCTCTGTCGGAAAGTCCTTCGACAGTGATTATGTTTGCTCCGCTGATTTCAGATGTGAGAATCGAGCAGGAACGGATAGGTTCTCCGTTTAAAAGTACGGTGCAAGCTCCGCAGGAACCCTCAGAACAACCGTCCTTGACTGAAGTAAGTCTCAGGTCGTCTCTGAGGAATCTTAGAAGCTTCTTCTCCCTGTCGCATGTGACAGGTTTTCCATTGACCGTAAAAGAGGTACTCACACCCTCATCTCCCTGTTAAACGGCTTGCCCAGGGCTGCAGGTCCGAGTCTGTTGGACTTGCGGTTAAAGGCAAGAACCACGATGACCAGAATGTACGGAAGCATGGTCAAGAATTCATAAGCCTGGAACTGCGGAACAAAGATCTGAATCTGAGTCTGCAGAGTCTGTGCGAATGTGAAAAGCAATGCTCCGAGGAAGATCTTAATCGGGTGCCACTGTCCGAAGTAGACAAGGGCAACTGCGATGAAGCCGCGTCCTCCGATGATTTCCGCATTGAACATCTTGGCCTGACACAGAGTCAGGAATGCTCCTGCAAAGCCGGCCATTGCGCCTCCGACTGCGAGGCTCTGATAACGGATCTTGGTTACATTGATTCCAAGTGAGTCTGCGGCTCTTGGGTGGGTTCCCACGGCTCTGACCTTCAGTCCCCATGGGGTCTTGAAGATCACATACCATGCAACGGGAACCAGAAGGTATGCAAAATACACAAGCGGGTTGTGTGTGAACAAAATCTTTCCGATTACAGGAATCTTAGAAAGGAGGGGAATCTCCATGGAAGAGATTCCGGTGATTGACTGGGTTCCTCCGATGAACGATCTGAAGAACGTTCCCGCAAGACCCACGCCGAACATCTGCATTCCTATTCCGGCAATTCCCTGAGGTGCGCGGAATGTGATTACGATGATTCCGAAAATCAGGCCCAAAAGGGCTCCGCAGACGGTTCCCAGGACAAGGCCAAGAATGTTCACATAGCCCGGGGCCTGTCCGGCTCCCACCATTGTGAACGGAATCAGCATTCCTAAAAATGCTCCTACGCTCATGATTCCTTCACAACCCAGGTTGAAGATTCCGGCCTTCTGGTTGAACATCTCTCCCATTGAGGCAATCATCAGCGTTACTGCGAAACGGACTGTAAGTGTCAGTGTGTTTACTATGAAATCCATGTCATGCCTCCTTCTTCTTTGTCTTTTCCCGTTTGGAGAAGAACCTCTTTCTGAAGCGCTCCATCGAATACGGGTTGGAGATGACCATCTGGACGGCGACTATGATCAGGATGATAAGACCCTGAAGTGCCTTGACGAGGTTTGGCGGGACACTTGTCAGAATCTGCAGATTGACCTGGCTATACAAAAGAATTCCGAAGAAGAACGATGCAGGAATTATCCACAGCGGGTGGAGGGCTCCGAACAGCGCAACGACAACGCCTGAGAATCCATAGCCTCCTGTCATCTGTTCAACAGCTCTTCCCTGAACTCCCATAAGCTCAACGGCACCGGCCATTCCGGCACAGGCTCCTGAGATGACCATGGAGATTATCAGGTACTTGGAAACATTGATTCCGCCGTAGCGTGCCGCACGCTCGGAAGCTCCGGCGGCTCTCATCTTGTAGCCCCATGTGGTCTTGAAAAGCAGAATGTAGATGACAACGACAAGAATAATCGCCAAAAAGATTCCCTGATGCAGCGACATTCCCCTGAAAAGTCTGGAAAGTGTTGCATTCTCGGCCACTCTTCTGCTCATCGGTGTTCCTGATTTTTCTGCAGGGTCCAAAAGAGGGACTCTGATACAGAAGGAGAAGAACTGGGCGGCAACATAGTTCAGCATGACTGTGGAAAGAAGCTCACTTACTTCAAGTTTTGCCTTAAGCCAGCCCGGGATAAAGCCGAAAAGACCTCCGGCTATGCCGCCTGCTATTATGCAAAGCGGAACTACAAGAATCTTGGGAAGACCCTGGCAGTTCGTGGCAATGGCCGTGGCTGCGATGATACCCATGTACATCTGACCTTCTGCTCCGATGTTTATGATTCCGCTTCTGGAGCTTACCGCAATTCCAAGGGCTATGATCAGAAGAGGTATCATTCGGATCAGAACTTCGCTGAATGATCTCATGCTCTTAAACGGCATTGAGATGATAATCCAGTATGTGTTGAACACGTCTCCGCCGACAGCGATGATGATGAAAGCTCCAACCATCAGTGCAATCAGAACTGCGACTACTACGACGGAAACCTTGTAGATAAGTTTGTAGTTATTCATCTTCCTTCACCCCCGCCATAAGAATTCCGAGACGTTCGGTTGTTGCTTCGTCACGGGAGAGGACCTTCTGGTTCTGACCCTTGAAGATGACAGCTATCCGGTCGCTGAGGTTCATAATCTCCTCAAGTTCCTCGCTGATAAGAAGAATTCCGACTCCGTTCTTTCTGAGCTTCAGAAGCTCCTTGTGGATGAACTCCGCAGCACCCATGTCCAGACCTCTGATAGGGTAGACACAGACCAGGAACTTGGGCTTTCTTGCAATTTCACGTGCAAGGATGACCTTCTGGATGTTTCCTCCTGAAAGAGAGCCTGCTGCCGTGTTGATTCCAGGACAGCGGATGTCAAACTCCTCGCGGAGTCTGTTTGACGTATCGTCTATTACCTTGTTCTTCAGGATGTGGTTCTTTGAGAAGGTCTCGGATTCACTGTCCTTGAGAATGATGTTCTCCTTGATTGACATTGAAGGAACGATTCCTTCTGTGTTTCTTTCCTCTGGAATATAGCCCATGCCGGTTGCAATGACCTGGCCTGGTGTGAGGTTCTGAATCTGCTTTCCGTTGAAGGTGATTGTTCCGCTTTCTGTTTTTCTGATTCCGTTGATGGCCTCGGCAAGTTCTCTCTGTCCGTTTCCGGAAACACCTGCAAGACCTACGATCTCACCTGCTTTGACGGTAAGATTGAATTTGTCCAGGGCCAGAAAGCCTCTGTCGCTTCTCACGCACAGGTCCTTGATGACCAGGGAGTCTTCTCCCTCTGAAGGTTTGTCCGTGTTGGCGTTAACCTCAACCTCGTGGCCTGTCATCAGGGCCGCTATCTGCTTTGGTGTGTAGTCTGCGGTGCTTCCTTCAAAGACCACCTTTCCATGTCTGAGGATGTTGACCTTGTGTGACAGGGCCTTGACCTCGTTCAGCTTGTGGCTGATGAAGATGATTGAAAGCTCCGAGCTCATCTTTTTGAGAAGGGCAATCAGCTCATCTGTCTCCTGAGGAGTCAGGGCGCTTGTAGGCTCATCCAGAATAAGGAATTTTGCTCCGAGGCAGAGGGTTTTGACCAGCTCGACTCTCTGCTGTTCTCCGACAGCAAGCTGCCAGATATATGCATCCGGGTCTACGAGTAGCCCGTATTTTTCCGAAATCTCTTTTATCTTTTCCCTCACCATCGGAAGGTCGACCTTTATGCCTTTCCAGCTGTTTTTCATTCCGAGGGCGATATTCTCAAGGACCGTCATGTTGGGAACGAGCATGTAGTGCTGGTGCACCATTCCGATTCCGCAGTCAAAAGCGTCATTCGGAGTCCTGAGATGAACTTCTTCGCCGTTGATGAAGATCTTTCCTTCATCGGGCTGATAAAGACCCATGATCATGTTCATCAATGTGGTCTTTCCTGCGCCGTTTTCGCCGACCAGGGCCAGAATCTGGTGTTCTCCTACAGTCAATGAGATGTCATCGCTTGCAAGAACTCCCGGAAACCGCTTGGTGATATGCTCAACGCGCAGTTCTGTGATTTTATCAAATCGTGCCATTATTAGTCCGTCTGTTTAAAAATAGTGCAGGCCACAAGGACCTGCACATGCGAATAACGTTTAAGCTATCAGAGCTTTGAGTAGTCAACGCTCTCCCAGTTGGAAAGGATGTCTGCCTTGCCCTTGAACTCTGCCATCTTGTCTTCGACAGCCTTCTTGATCTCCGGAGTGATCTTGTCTGCACACTTCTCATTCCATGCCCAGATGAAGCCGCCGTTTGAGAAGTTCATCGGAATGACCTCTCCGCCGAGCTTGCCGTTCTTGAAGGCTTCAACCAGACCGATAAGGACAGCCTTGTAGTTGTATGAAGAAGCTGCGATGCACTTGTAGCCTTCATCAAGACCGATCTGTGCAATATCCTGGCCGAGCCACCAGATGTCCTTGTCAGGATACTCTGCAACAGCTCTGAGAGCTCCGAGAGCCTGCTGTGATGAACCTGTGAGAACATCGTTTCCAGCCTGGATCAGAGACTGAGCGAACTCACCGGACTTGACTGTATCGTTGAAGTTTCCGATGTGTGTGACTGTGATCTTTGCCTTGGGGTTGAAATCCTGTACACCAAGGACGAAACCTCTGTTGTAACGTGCTGAGTCACCGCCGTCGATAGGTCCTACGACACCGACCTTGTTGGCCTTTGTTGTCAGGGCAGCGACGATACCTGAGAGATAACCTGTTTCCTCTGACTGCGGCATATAGCTGAAGACGTTCGGAGCGATGATATCGGTAGTGGTTCCGAATGCGAACATTACATCAGGATACTCTTTGCTGACTTCCTCTGTGACTGATCTGTACTGAGAGCCGTGGAGGATGATGATGTTGAAGCCCAGGTTGACATATGTTGCAACTGCTGACTTTGCATCTGCCGGCTGTGTGTTCTCAACAGCCTTGTAATCTGCGATTGTTCCCTTAGGAAGCTCTGCCATGGCCTCTGTGATGCCGTCATGCATTGCCTGGCACCAGCCCTTGTCATCGATTGTTGATGAAACAATCAGGGCAACCTTGATTTCCTTTGCCTTGGAGGTTGTCTCCTTAGCTCCGTTTGCGAAGACCATGCTCATGACAAGCAGTGCCAAAAGAACGACGATAAATGTTCTCTTCATTTCGCTTCTCCTTAGTGTGTGTTTATAGATTTGAGGGTCGATTTCGACCCCTTTACAATTGTAGCACGTAAACCAGTGCTATCGATAATATATTAATAAAAAAAGGAGTTTGTTGCAATTGCGACAAGCATGAAATTGTTGCATCAAAAAGGACGGAAAAAAGCCGGAAAATGCAACCAATGAGACGAAAAAGCTGAGTTTTGCAACATTATTGCAACCCTACAAATCTCTTCAGGGAAAGCATGTACTCGCGGAGCTTTGACAGAATCTCCTTCTGTCTTGCATCAAGCGATGTGTCCGCAAGTTTTTCGTCGATTTTTCTTGAGACGAAATTGATGTCGTTGATCGGGTCTCCAGGAGGGCAGAGAAGACGTGTGGACGAAAAGGACTTCCACTTGGCCAGATTCTGCTCATCCAGGACAAGAGGGTAGTTTCTGCATACATGACGCCACAGCATCTGGGAGCACCTTGGGTCCTCGAAATCAAGCTTGAGGTTGAGCCTCTGCTCGGGCGGGGTCTGGCGGATGACTGAAAAGAGGCGCTTGTCATAGTCGCTGAAGAATTTTGAATAGATCTGGAAGTCAGGATCGTCCGGGCTCTGGAACTCGTCATCCGCGTTGGCTCTGATTTTCACAATCAGCTCGGTCCTGTGCTTTGTAATCTCCTCATAGCGGCTCATGCAGGCTGCAAAGTCAATTCCCAGTCTCTGGTAGTCGGCGCTTTTAAGTGCATTGGGTCTTGCCAAGAACGGAACCTTGTTCACGGCGACCTTGATGACTCCGTTTACCTTGAAGACATCCTCGCTCTTTGCGCTGAGTAGCGGTGCGATGTCCTTTGTCAGGTCAAAGCAGACAATGGAATTTTCATTTGTCACATGTGGTGTGATGGGCACTATCAGCGATGTGCATCCCTTGGGGTTTGTAAATGCTGCGCAGGTATGGAGAACCGGCTTTGGAGTATCCTGAGGGTTCAGGTAGTTTTTGGCCTCCACCTTGCTTCTGAGACCCAGATAATGGTTGAAAAGGCGGGGCTGCACACGTTTTATCAGCCTTGCCACGG
>JAGBRG010000232.1 GCA_017632495.1 Spirochaetales bacterium | reverse complement strand
TTCTCACCCCTGTCAATCGGAGATGCCTCGAAGTAGGAGGCCCTGTCCATGGGAATGTCGGTGGGATTTCCCTCTGCATCCTGCTTGAAGAGGTAGAACTCACATTCGGTTCTGGCGCTGAGCTGTGTTCCTGACTTCTTCAGGGAATTCTCATAGTTCTTGAGGATTGTGCGGACATCGCCTTCAAAAGGCCTTCCGTCCGAATGTCTTATGGAGCAGAAAAAACGCGCCACCTTGGCGTCTGCGGGTCTCCATGGAATGATTGTCAGAGTCTCAGGGTCCGGAAAGAGAAGCAGATCCGAATCATCGATGTTCAGAAAGCCTCTGACTGAGGCGGCGTTCAGTCCCACGCCTTTTTCCATTGCCTTTTCAAGGGATGATAAACCGATGGAGATGTTCTTCAGCTGTCCGAAGATGTCGCAGAATGCGAGTCTGACGAACCTGACGTCCTGCTTTTTCAGCTGCTCGACGATTTTTTCTGTCATGACCGACCTCCGTTGTCGCATGGATGCATTTAAATGGTGCTTAATATTATTATTTATGTCTAGGTTTTTCAGACAAAGAAGTTGACCCTTTGTCTGAAATAAAGTAGAAGTTTTGCATAACTATACACAGAAAAGGCACGGGGTTGCAAATGGAAACAGTGGCTGATTATTTCGGAAGTCTGGTCTTCAATGATGCCGTCATGAGGGAGAAGCTTCCAAAGGACATCTACAAGACCCTGAGAAAAACCGTCTCAGAGGGAAAAGACATTGACCTTGCTGTGGCCAACAGCGTTGCAAATGCCATGAAGACATGGGCACTTGAGCACGGCTGCACGCATTTCACCCACTGGTTCCAGCCCATGACGGGAATCACCGCCGAAAAACACGATGCCTTTCTGACCCCCGCAGAAGGCGGCAGAGCCATCTTGGAATTCAACGGAAAGGCCCTGGTCAAAGGAGAAAGCGACGCATCGTCTTTCCCTTCAGGAGGCCTCAGGGCAACATTCGAAGCCCGCGGCTACACCGCATGGGATCCGACAAGCTACGCCTTCATCCGTGATGATGTACTTTACATTCCCACAGTCTTCTGCTCCTACACAGGCGAGGTTCTGGACAAGAAGACACCGCTTCTTAGGAGCATGCAGGCCATAAGCGATGAGGCTGTGAGAATCCTTCATCTGTTCGGACACGATGAAGTCAAGCGTGTAATCACCACAGTAGGTCCTGAGCAGGAGTACTTTCTCATCGACCGTGCCGACTATGCAAAAAGACGCGATCTGATTTTCACAGGAAGAACTCTCATCGGTGCCCGTGCTCCCAAGGGCCAGGAGATGAACGACCACTACTACGGAGCCATCAGAACCCGCGTTGCCGAGTACATGAAGGATCTGGACAAGGAACTGTGGAAGCTGGGCGTCAGTGCAAAGACAAGACACAACGAGGCAGCCCCTTGTCAGCATGAGCTTGCCCCAGTGTTTGCCACAACAAACGTTGCTGTAGACCACAACCAGATCACCATGGAGACAATGAAGAAGGTGGCAGAGCGCCATGGCTTTGCATGCCTGCTTCATGAAAAGCCCTTCAAGGGAATCAACGGATCGGGAAAGCATAACAACTGGTCTATCTCAACCGACACCGGAATGAACCTGCTTGAGCCTGGAAAGAATCCCAAGGACAATGTACAGTTCCTTCTTTTTTTGGTTGCAGTAATCAAGGCCGTTGACGACTATCAGGATCTTATCCGCTGCTCTTCGGCCAGCGCAGGAAATGACAACAGACTCGGTGGAAACGAAGCACCGCCAGCGATCATCTCCATCTTCCTTGGCGACGAGCTTACTGAGATCATGGAGTCCATTGCCGCAGGAAAGGCCGCAAAGGGTGCTGCAAAGACCAAGATGGAACTTGGTGTCCATGTTCTTCCGTCCATTCCTAAGGATACGACAGACAGAAACAGAACATCCCCGTTTGCATTCACCGGAAATAAGTTTGAGTTCAGAATGCTGGGATCTTCTTTCTCCGTCTCCGGACCGAACATTGTTCTGAACACAGTTGTTGCCAAGGTTCTGAAAGGCTTCTATGAGACTCTCAAGGATGCCAAGGACTTTGACAGTGCTGTGGCCGAACTTGTCAGGGACACCTACAGAAAGCACAGCAGAATAGTCTTCAACGGAAACAACTATTCCGAAGAATGGGTGAAGGAAGCCAAAAAACGCGGTCTTCTGAACCTCAAGGCAACCCCCGAGGCCCTTGATGCCTTCATTGCTCCGAAGAACATAGAGCTGTTTTCGGAGTT
>JAGBRG010000231.1 GCA_017632495.1 Spirochaetales bacterium | reverse complement strand
GATCGAGGCACCTCTTGTAGCCAACAAGGCCAAGGCAGGTCAGTTCATCATTCTCAGAGTCGATGAGGACGGAGAGAGAATCCCTCTTACTGTAGCCGGAACCGACAAGAAGACCGGTGCAGTCAAGATTATATTCCAGATTGTCGGTGCAACCACAGAAAAGCTCAACCATAAGAAGGCAGGCGAGTCCATCCAGGACTTCGTAGGACCTCTTGGAAAGGCTACTGAGATTGAAGGCAAGAAGCGCGTATGCATCATCGGCGGCGGTGTCGGTTGTGTAATTGCCCTTCCTGTAGCACAGGCTTTCAAGGAGCAGGGAACCGAAGTTGTCAGCATCATCGGTTTCAGAAGCAAGGATCTTCTGATTCTTGAGGACGAGTTCAGAGCAGCTTCATCCAAGCTTGTCGTCATGACAGATGACGGCTCATATGCCCGCCAGGGTAACGTCACAGTTCCCCTTAAGGAGATGCTCGAGGCCGGCGAGAAGTTCGATGAGATCATCACAATCGGACCTCTTATCATGATGAAGTTCGTCACCCTGACAGCAAAGCCGTTCGGCGTTCCTGTAACAGCTTCAATGAACCCGATCATGATCGACGGAACAGGAATGTGCGGAGGATGCAGACTCACCCTTAATGAGGATGGAAAGCGCGTGACTAAGTTCGCCTGTGTCGACGGACCTGATTTCAATGCATATGAGATTGATTTCGACGAGGCTATGTCCCGCTCAAGGATGTACTTCCCGTTTGAGAGAAAAGCTCACGAAGAGATCTGCAATCTCTATAAGAACGCTTGAGGAGGACGAATATGGCACTTGATCCTAAAAAACATGCTATGCCGGTACAGGACCCTCAGGTTCGTGCCCACAATTTCAGCGAGGTCGCTCTGGGATACACCCACGAGATGGCTATCGACGAGGCCAAGAGATGCCTCAACTGCAAGAACAGACCCTGCGTACAGGGCTGCCCTGTAAACATCTCCATCCCTGATTTCATCAACTGCCTGAAGCAGGATGACATCGAGGGTGCTTACAACGTTATCAACAAATCTTCTTCACTTCCTGCCGTCTGCGGCCGTGTATGCCCGCAGGAGACACAGTGCGAGAGCAAGTGCACACTCGGAATCAAGTTCGAGCCTGTCGGAATCGGTCGTCTTGAGCGCTTTGTCGCCGACTGGCACAACGCAAACTGCAAGGAGGCCCCGAAGAAGGTCGCTTCCAACGGTCACAGAGTTGCAATCGTCGGTTCAGGTCCTTCTGGCCTCACATGTGCAGGCGATCTTGCCAAGGCAGGTTTCAAGGTAACAGTCTACGAAGCTCTTCACACAGAAGGCGGAGTTCTTGTCTACGGTATTCCTGAGTTCAGACTTCCCAAGGCAATCGTCGCCAAGGAAGTTGATACCCTCAAGCAGCTTGGCGTTGAGTTCGTCACCAACGCAGTCATCGGTAAGACCCTTACCATCGACGAGCTGTTCGAGCAGGGCAACGAGGCCGTGTTCGTCGGTTCCGGCGCAGGTCTTCCGAACTTCATGAACATCCCGGGCGAGTCCCTCAAGGGCGTGTACTCAGCCAACGAGTTCCTCACCAGAAGCAACCTGATGAAGTCCTTCCGCGACAAGTGCGACACCCCGATCATGAAGGGCGGCAAGGTCGTCGTCGTAGGTGGCGGTAACGTCGCCATGGACGCAGCCAGAACAGCACTCAGACTCGGTGCCGAAAAGGTCTACATCGTCTACAGACGTTCCATGACCGAGCTCCCCGCAAGACGCGAGGAAGTCGAGCACGCTGAGGAAGAGGGAATTCAGTTCGAGCTGCTGCGCAACCCTGTCGAGATTCTTGGCTACCACAACCCCGACAACCCGCGCGACGAGAAAAACGGCTTTGTCACCGGCTGTAAGGTCATCAAGATGGAGCTTGGCGAGCCCGATGCAAAGGGTCGCCGCCGTCCTGTCCCTGTCGAGGGCTCCGAGTACGTCCTTGACTGCGATACAGTCGTCATTGCAATCGGAACTTCCCCGAACCCGCTGATCAAGTCCACAACCAAGGGTCTTGAGGTCAACGCCCACGGCGGTATCATCGTCAACGAAGACGGCCTGACATCCAGAGCCAACGTCTACGCCGGCGGAGATGCGGTCACCGGAGCTGCAACAGTTATCTCAGCTATGGGTGCAGGAAAGGTCGCCGCAAAGGCAATAATTGATTCTTTCAAGTGATTTCCGAACTCATTTGAAATAGCAATCAGCCTGGTTTGAAAAAAACTTCAAATCGGGCTGATTTTGTCAGCCCAGTTTGAAAAAAAATGTGAACTGGGCTGATTTTGTCAGATGATGTTGTACTGCTTCAGGAAGCCTTCAAGCACCTGCTCATACTGCTCGGGGTGGTCCCAGACACTTTCAGCGTGAGTCGAGCCCTCAAAGAGCTGCATCTGCTTTTTGTCCTTTTTGGCGTTGTAGACATCGTAGACCATTTTGGTGGGCACGAAGGTATCGTTATCGCCATGGCAAAAGAGCATGGGGACATCGGTGCGTGCGACGGATGAGACGGCGTTGACCTTGGCCATATCAAGGCCGTAGCGGTGTTTTAAAATGATTCCGCCGAGGTTCAGAATCGGGAAGTGGGGAAGTTTTTTGGCATCAAGTGTTGCGGCCATCTCGCCTCGGACGCTGCTGTAGCCGCAGTCCTCGGCCACAAAGGAGAGCCAGGGCATGTCGGGTGCGGCCTGCATGACGGTGGCGGCGCCCATGGACTCGCCCTGAAGGCCCCAGATGGTGTCTTCGGGGAAGAACTGGCGCACATAGTTTCCAAGTCCGACCAGGTCCTTGGACTCATAAAGGCCCATGGTGCAATTGACGCCTTTTTCGCTTTTGCCGTGGAAGCGGTGGTCGAATGCAACCAGGGAGAAGCCCATTTTCAGGTAGATTTTTCCGTATGCGAGCATGGTGATGTGGTTGCTCGTCCAGCCGTGGCTGAGAATTACGACGCGCTGATGTCCGTCTTTGAATTTGGCGTCGCTGTCTGCATAGATGATGCGGCCGTAGAGGTTGTAGCCGAATTCGGACTTGTAGGTGAATTCCTGAATTTTGCGGCCCTCAAGGACGGTGAAAAGGTCAAAACCGCTCATTCTGATCCTGTCCTGGCGGGATTTCTCATAATCGCTTGTGTGCGGCAGGGCCACCACCTGGGCGAATTTGGATGCCATAATGTATGAAAGCACGGTCAGAAGAACGACCAGAGAAAGGGCGATTATGAGAATAGTCATGGAAAACTCCTTTGCCTCAGTGTACTCTAAATTTCAGTAGATTTGGTGTTTTTCTGACACTTTTGATTGAAATGTTAATAGTATTTCATGTTAGAATGTCTTGGAAAAGCTTGAAAAGGAAATCTATAAAGGAAAGTCAGGGTCTGCCATGCCGAACAGAATGCCGTTTTTAATCAGAATCGCCCGTATGACCTATGGCAGGATTCTCAAATTCAGCGGCTTAAGTCTTAACAACAGTTGCGGCGCAGATTTAAAGGCAGGACCCTATCTGATTCTTTCAAACCACGTTGCAATCTTAGACCCGATTATGATTTCCGTTGTCATGCCCAAGCACATCAGGTGGGTCGCAGGGGCTTATCTTTTCAAGACGGCTTTTTTGAATTTCATAATCGGAAAGTGCTGTACGGCAATTCCCAAACAGCAGGGAAGGCAGGACATTACAACACTCAGGCGTATCCAGAAGGCTCTGAAGGACGGAGACAACGTAGGCCTTTTCCCAGAGGGAACACGCACCTGGGACGGTGAGATGGTCCCGTTTGATTATCTGCCGCTTGCAAAGCTTTTAAGGCTCTACAAGGTTCCTGTGCTTTTTGTGCACCTTGAGGGAGGCTTTGCGCGCCACCCAAGATGGGCCCAGAAGGGCAGAAAGGGCAAGGTCTCGGTGAATTTCACTTCCATGCTGACCCCCGCCCAGATTTCCCAGATGCCTGTTTCAGAGCTTGCCGAGACTCTTGAGACTAACCTTCATTTTTCCAACGACCAGTGGAAAGAGAGTGTGCGCTATGAATACCACAGCCCAAGGCGTGCCGAGGGTCTTCAGAGGCTTTTGTACCTGTGCCCCAGCTGTAACAGCATGGACAGCCTTACCACTTCCGGAAACCGCATTGTATGTTCCAAGTGCAATTCGATCACCATCCTGGATGAGAAGGACAACCTGACATCGGTGTCCACCCCGTTTACAAAGCTCAGCCAGTGGCACAGCTGGGAGGCCGAAAAGATTTCCCGCATGAAGGAGTTTCCCAAGGAGAAGGGCGTTCTTCTTCAGAAGGGCGATGCCAACGACGACGGAACGCTTGAGACTCTTTCAAGCAACATCACAGTCCAACTTAAAAACGACATCATCTATGTTGAAAAAGGCGGCGAGGGTGGTTCTGTTCTTGAACTTCCGCTTGAAAAAGTGTCATCCTTGGTGCTGAACGCAAAGCAGACGATGGAGCTCTTTTGCAACGAAGTTCTTTACAGAATCAGGCTTCTTCCGGATTCGTGCTCGCTCAAGTACCATGAGTACTTCCTTTCATTCAAGGCATCCGGAAAGCCTTCGGAGGAGAAAAAGATATGAACTACATCCACAGCGCACATGACTTTACCATAGTCATCCACATATGCATAATCTCATGCGCTCTTCTTCTGGGCTCGACGCTCAGGTCAAAGATCAGGGTCTTTCAGAAGTATCTCATTCCGGCTCCGATGATCGGCGGTCTGTTTCTGTTCTTTTTCTACAATTATGGTGCCAAGTACCTGAATCTCGAGGCCGGCCGCTTCTTCTTGGAGGAGCTGATGTTCCACCTTCTGAACGTCTCCTTCATTGCCATGCAGCTCAGAATCCCCGCCAAGAAGGAGAAGGTCCAGCGCAAGGGAGCCCTCTGGTCCAACGTCACGGCCCTTCTTGCCGAGTACGGTCTTCAGTGCTTTCTGGGCCTTTTGGTAGCCGTGCTTCTTCTCAAAAAATTCCTTCCCGGGTCTTCCGTGGCCCTGGGACTTACGCTCTGCCTTGGCTTTGAGCTTGGCCCCGGCCAGGCCGAGTCCATGGCAAAGGTCTGGGAGGGTGCTCCTTATAATGTTGTGAATGCAGGCGATGTTGGCCTTGCGATGGCGGCAATAGGCTTTGTCATCGGATCTGTCGTGGGCGTTGTCCTGATCAACCGGGCAGCCAGAAAGGGCTGGCTCAGCGCCGATTATGTGGAAAAGCTCAGAAACAGAAAGGCCGGCACCGATTTCTTCCGTCTGAAGAAAGACCGCGTTGCCACAAGCTATCAGACCACTGTCAGCGAGTCCATGGACACTTTTACGCTTCACATTGCCCTGATCATGTTCACATACCTTATCAGCTTCCTGATTCTGGCAGGCCTTGAAAAGCTCGTGGCCGTGACTTTGGGCGGCAAGGTTCTCGAGGCCGTAACAGGCCTTTGGGGCATCAATTTCGTATTCAGCTCGCTGTGTGCGATTGTCGTCAGAAAGACACTGATTGCCACACACGCAGACCATGTGATTGACAACCAGACCTGCAACCGAATCGATGGCATTGCCGTTGACTTCACCGTAGCAGCATGCCTCGGAGCAATCGAGATTGCCGCAATCAGACAGTACTGGGTCGTGATTTTGGTCCTGACTCTGGTGGGCATAGCCATCACATGCTTCGTCACACCGTGGTTCTGCTCGAGGCTTTTCAAGGACTTCTCGTTCATGAGATTTTTGATGATCTTCGGAACGGCAAACGGAACCTTGCCCACGGCTCTTTCTCTTTTGCGTGTAGTAGACCCGGATTTCGAGACCCCTGTCGCCCAGGAATATGTCAATTCCACGGCTCTGATCTTTGTTTTTGCCCTGCCGATTCTGGCTTTGGTCAACTGGCCGGCCAAGGGCCTTGTATGGCCGTTCCTCGGAATCACCGCACTCTATGTCCTTATTTCGTTCTTCCTCTACCTGAAGCTTTCCGGAAAGCGCGCCTTCGCCAAGGGCGGCTACTTCTACATGCCTCCTGAGGAGTGAAAAAGTTATCGACGCATAGCGCTTTTGCTGATTATTGACAATGATGTGCCATTTTCGTATCATCAAAGGGCATTTGGGGCTGTAGCTCACCTGGCTAGAGCGATTGAATGGCATTCAATAGGTAGTCGGTTCGATCCCGATCAGCTCCAAAAACGAAAGCGGATCCGTAAGGGTCCGTTTTTGTTTTTGTAAGATGTTTAGTGGGGATCGAAGCTTGGCGGTAGGAGAACGCACTGCGTTCGAAGCCAAGCCGGCCCGGAAAGGCGATCAGCAATTGGAGCCTTGGAGGGCGATCCCGATCAGCTCCAAACACGAAGACCGGTCTTTATGACCGGTCTTTTGTG
>JAGBRG010000230.1 GCA_017632495.1 Spirochaetales bacterium | reverse complement strand
TTGGCAGGTTTCTCGACAACGGACTCTTCCTTCTTGTTCAGAACGGCTGAGATGGCGTTCTTGTTGAACTCGATTCTGGTGTTGTCATCAACCTTGATGATGACTGTGCTGTCCTTGACGACTGCGACTGTTCCTCTGATACCGCCGATTGTGACAATCTTGTCACCCTTCTTGATAGCGGCGATCATGTCCTTGGCTTCCTTGTCTCTCTTCTTCTGAGGTCTGATGATAAGGAAATAGAAAATCAGGATGATTACACCAAAGGTGATAAGAGTGGTGACCATTGAACCGCCGGCAGCTGTTCCATCACTGGCAGTCTGTGCGCCCATTCCCATTGCAAGAATCAATGAATACATATGTTTTCCTCACTTTGTTAGCGTTGTATAAATATACTTCTTTAAAATACACATATACTAATACCTTGTCAAACAGAAGGCCCACAGTTGCCTGTGAGCCTTTCCATTAATTTTTATCAAATGATAGTTCGCTTTGATCACATCATTCCGCCCATGCCTGGGTTGGCAGGTGCCGGTGGCTCCGGAGCCGGAATGTCAGTGATTGCACACTCGCTTGTGAGAATCAGAGCTGCGATGCTTGCTGCGTTCTGAAGTGCGCTTCTGGTGACCTTGACCGGATCGATGATTCCGGCTTCTACCATGTTGACCCACTTGTCGTTGTTTGCATCATAGCCTACGCCGTTCTTGCTGTTCTTGCACTTGTCGGCGATGATTGCTCCGTCCTCTCCTGCGTTCTCGGCGATCTGGCGCATCGGCTCCTCAAGAGCTCTGCGGACGATCTTGTAACCGATCTGCTCCTCATCGGTGAGAGCTGAAAGGTCGTTGCCTTCCATCTTCTTGGCTGCCTGAGCAAGGGCAACTCCACCACCGGGGATGACACCTTCTTCAATTGCTGCACGGGTTGCGTTGACAGCATCCTCGACTCTGTGCTTGCGCTCCTTGAGCTCGACCTCTGTCGGTGCACCGACGTTGATGACTGCAACTCCGCCTGCGAGCTTTGCAAGTCTCTCCTGGAGCTTCTCGCGGTCATAGTCGCTTGTGGTCTCAGCAATCTGCTTCTTGATCTGGCCGATTCTGTCCTTGATGTCTGAAGCCTTTCCGAGGCCGTTGATGATTGTGGTGTTCTCTTTCTCAACCTTGACGGACTTGGCTCTACCAAGCTGTGCAAGCTCAGCGTTCTCCAGCTTCATTCCAAGCTCCTCGCTGATGACCTGTCCGCCTGTGAGAATTGCGATATCCTCAAGCATTGCCTTTCTTCTGTCGCCGAAGCCCGGGGCCTTGATGGCGCAGACATTGAGTGTTCCTCTGAGTGAGTTGACAACCAGTGTTGTCAGAGCCTCTCCGTCAACATCCTCTGCGATGATAAGAAGCGGCTTGCTGGTCTGGACAACCTTCTCGAGAACAGGAAGAAGCTCCTTCATTGAAGAAATCTTCTTGTCGTAAATCAGGATGTACGGATCATCCATGACGCTTGTCATGGTCTCGCGGTTGCTGGCAAAGTATGCTGAGATGTAGCCGCGGTCAAACTGCATTCCCTCGACGAAATCAGTTGTGGTCTCGATGTTCTTTGACTCCTCAACTGTGATGACTCCGTCCATTCCGACCTTCTCCATTGCATTGGCAATCTCTTCGCCGATGGTTCTGTCGTTATTTGCAGAAATGGATGCAACCTGGGTGATCTCTTCCTTGTCGCTGACAGTCTTGGACTGTGACTTGATTTCGGAAATGGCATCTGCGACAGCCTTGTCGATTCCACGTCTGATTCCCATCGGGTTGACACCTGCGGAAACACTCTTCATTCCCTCTTTGGTGATTGCCCATGCAAGGACTGTTGCGGTGGTTGTTCCGTCACCTGCAACATCGTTTGTCTTGGAAGCGACTTCCTTGACAAGCTGTGCACCCATGTTCTCAAACGGATTCTCAAGCTCGACCTCACGTGCAACGGTAACACCGTCCTTTGTGATCATCGGAGCGCCGTACTTCTTGTCCAGAAGAACAGTGCGACCCTTCGGGCCCAAGGTCGTCATGACAGCCTTGGCGATCTGCTCAACACCGGAAACCAGAGACTTTCTGGCTTCCTCACTGAACTGTAGCTGCTTTGCCATAATATCTATCCTCTTCAATTAAAAATGATAACAAAATCAATCGGCATACCACCGACCGTTCCAAAGATACAAAAGAATTTCAGAGAAATCAAGTTAAAGTCAGACAAGCCTTGAAATCAGCGTGCTCATCCCCAGCGCAAAGACGGCGCTGAAGGTGTTTGACATCAGATTGACCATGTCATTGTCAATCCAGCGGATGCCGCGTGAAAGTTCAAGTCGTCTTCCGTCGCGCTCTTCTTTTTCTGAAAGCTCATCGGTTTCGGGGTCATAATACAGGGCCTGGACACCGGCGCCAAGATACGAATCAATCACAGCACCGGCAAAACCCATGACAGCGACAAGCGCTGCCTCATAAACAGATACACCGCCGAAGGAGATGTACCAGCACAGAGCGATAACCATAGAAGATGCCATTGCAGCCACCATTCCCAAAACAGTGACTCCTCCGGACATTCCCTTGGGAACCTGTCTCATTGTCAGTATGGAAACAGGAGGGCGGTTTGACAGCTTTCCTATCTCACCTGCGAAAGTATCGCTTGTCGCCTCGGCAACCGCTGCTCCGAACATGACCAGAGCCGCAGACTTATAGGTAAAGAACCACAGAAGGGCTGCAAGTGTTGCCATCAGGCCGTTTGAAATCACCTGCATGATGTCTCGTCTGTGCCCTTTCTTCTCCCGGATTTCCGGACAAGTGTCCTTTGTTCTCAGGCGCTTTGAGATCTTTCCCACCACATTGCATGAGACAAAGAAAAGAAGAAACAGAAGGAATCCTGCGGACCTTGTGGTCCACAATACGGTCACACCCATGACAAACGCACAGACAGCTCCGCCTGCATCAAGGCTTTTGGCGACATATGCCAGAACTGCCACTACGGCCATTATGGATGCTATCACAACCAATGACCATGGCCACTGCAGAGAGAACAGTGCATTGTCTAGAAATGCAATCATACGAACCTCATAACCAGGAAGATCGCAATCGGGACGGAAATGTTATCCAGACCGAACAGGGTGAAGGCTTCAACCAGCGCCGCAAAGATTGCCACAAGGGCTGCTTTCAAAACCAGAGTTCCTGTGAACGATACCCCACCAACGAAAACTTTCATCAGAATCACAACAATCATCGTAATACAGACCATTGTTATTGACCCTGCATAAGTCTTCTTAGTCCAGCTTCCGAGACGTTTGGACTTCACTGCCTTACCGACAATGGAGGCCAGTCCGTCACCGTAGCCCATGGCAAGAACCGCACAGCCCACAGCCGCCATATCCCCAAGACCGAAGTGCTTGAGAAGGATGACGATGATTATGGAAACCGGGTACTGGACAAGGCCCCAGTTGCGGGCCTTGCTGTCCTGTCCCATCAGAACCGAAAGCATTCCAGTGACATTCATCAGCGCATTTGCAAGCGTGAAAAACGCCAGTCCTAAAATCGGCCAGAGGTCTGTCTCAAAGACATAGCAGTAGATGAAGAACCAGTTGGATACACCTATGTGGACGACTTTGCGGGCGACCTCAGAGCAGGAGTCTCCGAAGAGCCTCCTGCCGTATTTAACCACAAGGAACGAAAGTCCGATGCAGAATAAGATCAGGATGAAGGAAAGCAGCAGGCCCAGCACATCACCATGCATGTCCGCCACCGCCTCCGAATCCGCCGCCGGAGAATCCGCTGCTTCCGAAACCGCCGCCACCGATTCTTGAACCCGGACTTCCGGAAATTGATGACTTTGGAATTGAAGCCAGAGGAATGGATCTGTTCATCCTATTTGCCATTCTGGACATGCAGTACACATCAAATGCGCTGTATCCTGTGTACCAGACAGGAGGATTGACGATCATGCCGTCGAACTTTTTAGCCCACTTGTCCTCAAGTCCCAGGACAACCGCAAAGGAAAGAACGCGGTAATAAAGATCTGGGTCATCTTTGATCATCATCTTAAGCTGGTCGATTTCGACCTTGTCGATGAACTCGCGGTAGCCCAGAATCTCCTCGAAAATCCTGTTTCCGTACTTGCTTCTTCTTTCGGTCGCTGCTCCGAAGATGGCCACGGCCGAGCTTGCAGCAACTGTGATTATGTTCTGGACAACAGCGATATTTCCATTGGAGAAGAATCCCTCAAGCATGCACAGAATTACAACTGCCGCAGCCGGAACCAGGATTCTGAATAGAATCGCAAAGAAGTTCGACTTACGCACATACCACTTGGAAAACAGCGTTGTGAAAAGAAAGAGATTCAGAAAGAACAAGCCAACACAGGCAACCAGATAGAAAAGGAAGGCTCCGTCGTTGTTCTCATAAAGACCTATTCTGAGAGTTCCCATCACAAGAGGAATGAATGAAAGCATCATCACAAGGACTGATACTACCTTGCTCTTTGTGTCAGTCAGAGCCTTGCTCTTGGTAAAGAAGGCCCTTGTGGAAGCTTTTGTCTTCTGAATGGTCTCGTAGAAGTTGTTCTTTTCAAGATCCTTGAAAGTGACCTTGTCACCTATGCTGCAGCCTTTGAAGAATCCGTTGAACAGGGTTCTTTCGAAATCTGGAACGTTTCTGCCGCTCTTTACGGCATAGTCCATGATTTCATTCAGCTTGGTGAACTCGTACTTTCCGCCCTTCTTCTCCTCAATGCTCAGAAGACCCTGGTCCGCCCAGTAGAAGAGCATGGAAATCACATCCTTGTCATCCACGCTGTAGTCTGCAACATAGCCGACCTGAAGAGGAGAGAATCCGTCAGGAGCCTGGAATCTTGCCACGATGATCGGAGTCGGATCTTTTCCAAGAACAAGCCACAATACAGCAGCCAGAACAACAACCAGGATGCTGACAATGGGAGCTACAGTCTTCATCACAGGTCTGTAATCCCATGGGATGCGGGCTCCGCTGTACCAGTTATCAGGAAGATCGATTTTGATTGTCACTCCCTCGTAGCTTCTGAGGCCGGATGTTTTTCCTTCAATCAGAACATCGCCGTTTGAAAGAGATTCCAAAGTAGCCTCTTCAACTCCTCGGGTCGAGCCGTATGAACCGCTTGTGAAGTAGGTGTGCTTCGTAACGTAGTCAGAAAAACCTTTGGCAGAGCCGAAGGCCTCGTTTTCCACGTACGGAAGCTTTACTGAGAATGTGACGTTGTTTATCGGGCACTCCCAGCTGGTTCCGATTATGTTCATATAGAACAGATCGTAGCCTTCGTTGTAATCCGCACCAAGGTCATAGTCATAGCTTATGACATATCTCACATCCCCTCTGAGGGTTCTTTCCGCAGATCCGATCTTCATGACAAGGTATCCGTTGTCCGTATCTGTCTCGTAATCATCGCTGCATGTAAGATTTCTGACTCTGGCTACAATGTTTTCATTGTAATCCCTGTAATCAAGAGGAATTTCGCGGACGATGCCGTGGTGAGGACCTTCGAAGTAGACATCCAGAGTCTCCTCGATATGGTGCACGGCATCGTTACCGACTGTAATTTTCACATCATAGTTCTTGATGTAGTAGTCCGCTGCAAACGCAAAGGAAAGACATACAGCAAGAAGCAGAACTGAAAGAACAATACGTTTCATGTCTTCAGAACTGGACCTTTACGTTCTGTCTCTCGGCCTCAGCAACCTCAAGATATGTCATTCTGGCAAACTTGCCGCCGAAAAGACCGACGATAAGAGAGGTCGGGAAGGTCTCGATCTTTGTATTGAATGTCTTGACCACGCCGTTGTAGTACTTTCTGGCCTGGAGAATCTCACTCTCAAGCTTTGTGAGCTGGTTCTGAAGGTCTCTGAAGTTCTCGTTGGCCTTGAGCTCGGGATATGACTCAGCAAGTGCGAACAGGGACTTGAGGGTTCCCTCAAATGCCTTGTCGGCCTTATCCTTTTCTGCGACGCCTGAAGTGTTCATAGCCTTGCTTCTGGCCTCGATGACGGCTGTGAGGGTTCCTTGCTCATGCTTTGCATAGCCCTTGACTGTCTCGACAAGGTTCGGAACCAGATCATAGCGCTGCTTCAGATGTGCATCAATCTGGGCATAGGCCTCTTCACCCTGGTTCTTGAGTCTGACACATGCATTATATGTGGAGACAACGAGCAGAAGAAGAATAACAACAACTGCAATAACAATAGCGATAACCATTTATTTACCTCCGAATATGGATTAGAAATCAATTCCCAAAAGCTTTGAGTAGGACAAAAGATTCTCATCACCCTCACAGCCTGCAAGAACCTTCTTTGCAAGGATCTTTCCAAGCTGGACGCCTTCCTGGTCAAAGCTGTTGATATTCCAGACAAAGCCCTGGAACATGACTTTATTCTCAAAGTGAGCAAGAATCGAGCCCAGAGCAAACGGTGTGAGCCTGTCTGCTACAAGTACGCTGGATGGCCTTGAGCCCTCAAAGTCCTTGTTGGGATTTTCCTTGTTCTCACGTCCGCATGCGAATGCGACTATCTGTGCGACAAGATTCGCCTTGAGCTTGGTCTGGCTTGTAGATCCGCCGTTTTCAGCATCAAGGTTTCCCTCTTTTTCCTTGAAACCGATGAACTGCATCGGGACAATGTCGCTTCCCTGGTGCAGAAGCTAATAGAACGAATGCTGACCGTTTGTTCCTGGCTCTCCGAAGATGACGGGACCTGTCTTGTAATCAAGAACCTTGCCGAAGCGGTTCACATGCTTTCCGTTGGATTCCATATCAAGCTGCTGGAAATGGGCAGGCATTCTGTGAAGGCTCTGGCTGTAAGGAAGAACTGCGGTGTAAGGATAGCCTACGACGTTTCTGAGATACACTCCGATCATGGCATCCATAAGTGTTCCGTTCTTTCTGATATCAGGCTCCAAGGCGGCTTTATCCTCCGCATGTGCTCCGTCCAGAATCTGTTTAAACACATCGAATCCGTATGTCAGAGACAAAATGACGCCTCCGACAGGGCTTGTTGCCGAATAACGGCCGCCGATGTAGTCATCCATGAAGAAGACAGCAAGGATGTCAGGGTTGTTGGCAAGCGGGCTTGTGTTGCTGGTAACAGCCACAACATGCTTCTGGGGAACAAGGCCCTTGATTCCGCTCTTTTCCATAACCTTGAACACAAGGTCGCGGTTTGCAAGAGTCTCCTGAGTGGTTCCGCTCTTTGAGACAAGGATGAACAGGGTGCTCTCAAGATCAAGGCCCTGAAGGACGGCACATGCATCATCCGGGTCAACATTGGAGATGAAGCGGGCTTCGAGCTTCTTCTTGCATCCGTCCTTTTCTCCGATGAGATTCTGGGCATAGCAATGAGCTCTGGGGCCAAGATCAGAACCGCCGATTCCAATCTGGACCACTGTCTTGATTTCTTTTCCTGTGGAACCCTTGATCTGGCCGTTTCTGACCTTTTCGGAGAAATCCTTTATCTTTCTGAGCTCGTTTTCATAGAACTCGCCCTTCTCAACCCCGTCGGCCATGACCTTAAGGCCGTCGAGGACTCTTCCGCGTGTCAGCTGATGCAGGACCAG
>JAGBRG010000229.1 GCA_017632495.1 Spirochaetales bacterium | reverse complement strand
TGCAAGTCCGCCCTTGATGGCCTCAAATACGAGGTGCGGATCAACTCCGGCCTTCTTGACCATTGTGAAAGCCTCTGCAACTGCTGCGATGTTGACAGCAACGATGATCTGGTTGGCAAGCTTTGTTGTGTTTCCAGCACCGATGGGTCCGCAGTAGACTGCCGATGCACCCATCTGAAGAAGCAGGCTCTGATACTCGTCGAACAGTGCCTTGTCTCCGCCGACCATGATAGCCAGTGTTCCGTCAATTGCCTTGGGCTCTCCGCCTGAGACAGGAGCATCAAGCATTTTGATACCCTTCTCTGCACATGCGGCACAGACCTTCTGGCTGACAGCCGGTGCGATTGAGCTCATATCAATCAGAACGGCACCCTTCTTGGCATTGTCAAGAACTCCGTCCTTGCCCAGAACAACCTCTTCTACCTGAGGTCCGTTCGGAACCATTGTGATGATGACATCAGCCTTGGCGATGATATCTGCATTGCTCTTTCCGGCCTTTGCACCGTCCTTTGTAACAAGAGCGATATTCTCTTCCTTGCGGTCATAAACCCAGACTTCGTTTCCATGCTTCAGAAGGTTTCTTACCATGGGCTTTCCCATGATTCCAAGTCCGATAAATGCAATTTTCATTTTATTCTCCTTATTACTTTGCCGCCTTAGCAGCCTTTCTTGCCTTTCTGGAGTCCTTTGTAGCATCCCAGATCGAATAGAAGATCGATACAGCTATGAGAACCCAGATCACGTTACCAATTGTGCTCGAGAAGAAGATGCCCAAAGATCCGCCTGAACCCTGGATGGCATCGATGAAGTACTCCTCAAGATTCTTTCCCAAGATGAAACCGATCAAAAACGGTGCCGTTGTCATTCCGAACTTGTTCAGAATGTAGAAACCAAATCCGAACAGAATCATCGACCATACGTCGAACATGTTTCCGTTGTTTGCAGAATAAGCTCCCACAACACAAAGCAGAATGATCACCGGATAGAGTCTTCCCTTTGGAAGATTGATAATCTTGCTGATCCATTTGATCGGATAGAACATCAGGATGAACATGAAGATGTTTGCGATGAACAGTCCGAGCAGAATGGATTTCCAAAGAATCGGATTCTCTGAGATGAACAGAGGTCCTACGGTGACACCCTGAAGGAGGAATGCTCCGACAAGGACTGCCGTTGTGCTGTCGCCTGGAATTCCCAGTGACAGAAGAGGAATCAGAGCTCCTCCTGTCAGTCCGTTGTTTGCACACTCAGATGCCACAAGACCCTCGACTGAACCCTTTCCGAGCTCCTCAGGATGCTTGCTGAAGTTCTTTGCCTGTGAATAGGAAAGAAGAGATGCAGCAGAGCCTCCGACACCCGGCAGAACTCCGACAAAGGTTCCGATGATTGCGGACCTGATGAAGTTTATTCCCTGTCCCTTGAGATCAGAGAACTTGAACTTTCTTGTCTGAGTATCGAGGTTGGTCTTGAAGTCATTTTCCTTCATTCCCGTTTCCGCTTCCTGGAATATCTGCATCAGTGCAAAAAGACCGATCATGACGGGAAGCAGAGCAAAACCGTTTCTCATCTTCAGCTTGAGGATTCCTGATGCAGGAATCATTCTGTTCATTCCGTTGTATGCGAAGTTACCCATGAGGGAAATCAGAACTCCGACAAAACCGCTGAAGATACCCATAAGCATATCTCCCTTTGAAAGAGCGGCAATGATTGTCATGGCAAACAGAATGATGAGGAACTTCTCAACGGCTCCGAAGTTGATTGCGAATTTTGCAAGCGGAGGTGTGAAGAACCAGAGGAAAACCAGCGAAACCATTCCGCCGATGAAGGATGCAGTGATACCGATCTTAAGGGCACGCTCTCCTTCTCCCCTCATGGCCATCGGATGTCCGTCAAAACCTGTACAGATCGATGACGGTGTTCCCGGAATGTTGACCAGAATAGCAGGAATCAGACCTCCTGAAATTCCTCCGACATAAAGTCCGAGAAGCAGATACAGCGATGTGTTCAGATCATATGCATATGTGAGCGGCAGGAAAATGGCAATTGCCATTGTTGCTGTCATGCCCGGAAGGGCACCGAAAATAATACCGACACCGACTCCCAGAAGGGACATCAGAAGGTACTGAAACTGAAAAGTAATTCCACCCATTTCCTACCTCCTTACGGCAATGTTATTTTGAACAGTGTTCCGAAAATCAGCCAGATGAGAACTGACGAAACAACTGAAACAATCAAAGAAATGATGATGGACCTGAAACTAGGATTGCTCCATCCCTCTTTTGCCTTAACTGCTGCCACAAATCCCTTGACGTGCTCAACACCGTTGAAAATGACGTTGAAGAGGAACATGAAGATTATGGAAGCCGGCAGAAAATGAATTGCCTGCATGGCAAGCGGATAAAGACACAAAAGGACCAGGTAGCCTATAAGTCTTACCTTGTCCCAACCTTTGACCAAGAGTCTGAAGTCCTTGTTGAAGAACGGTTTCTTTGTCTTTATACATCTGACAATACGCCTGATGAGAATCGCAACAAGCAGGATTGCAAGAACCCATGCGATGATTCTCGGCACAATCAGATGAGCCTGTGAAAACTTGAAATCAATATGGAACATACCAACTTTGCTCCTTAGAAATAAATGGACAGATGGCCCCTACAGGACCATCTGTCTGTTGTCTGATTATATCACATCAGTGAATCAAGACTCGGAGCTGTTGCAATGAGGTTTGCAAGTCCGTTGTACTTGTTCTCGATGAAGGCTGCAGTCTCAGCGACAGTAAGGAAGTCACCGGTTCTGTAGTTCATCTTTGCAAGATCAGCCTGGAGGTTCGGATCTGCATTGATCTTCTTAACTGCTTCCTCAAGCTCTGCGACAATGTTCTTGTCAACATTCTTCGGAAGGTAGATGACGAAGTCCTTGGAGAATCTGAACGGCTCGCCGTTGAGTGTGATTCCCTGGTCTGCATAGCTCGGTACATCAACGCCGTCCATGTTGTCCAGAGTTCCGCTGAACTTCAGAGCAAGCTTAGGATCGTCGGTCTGTGTGTACTGAAGCAGTGACTTGACATCGGCGAAGATGATATCGGTGTTGTTGTCCCAGATCTGCTGGAGCTTCTTATCGGTGGATCCGCCGATGACAACCTTCATTCTGGAGGAAACAGACGGTCCGTAGGTCTCGTTGACCCAGTTCCAGTAAACGATGAATGCACAGTGTGAAACTCCGCCGCTCTCGCATGAATATCTGACGACCTCATTCGGATTGGCCTTGAGCCACTCAGCTGCCTCAACGAGTGTTGTGTAAGGAGCGCTCTTTCTTGTTGCCCAGCAGGAAGTCGGGTTCTGTGCTACTCTTGGTCCGATTGTGAAGTTCTCAAGAGCATACTCAGGTCCCTGAGCTCCGAACGGAGTTGAGAGATAGAACATGTCGTGGAAAATCTCAATGACATCGCCCTGACCCTTGTCTGTTGCAAGAGCATAGAAATCCTCACCGGACTTGAGTCCGTCAACCTTCATGTTGGCACCGACAGCATCTGCAAGATATCTGCAGACTGTGGATGCGATGAGATATGAGTCACCGCTTGTGGATGTGGATCCGATGACGACTCTGACGTTTTTACCCTTGAGAGAAGCTGCTGCGCCACCCTCTTTTCCGCCCTGTGCGAAGACCATTGCTGTAATTGCAAGGGCTACGAAAAGAACCATAAGTACTTTCTTCATTATTTCCTCCTGAAATAACTTTTCCAATTAATGTTTTTTATCTGACCATACATGGTCTCTTGTTATCAAACTTCCAACCAGGAATCAGGTACTGCATTCCAACGGCATCGTTTCTGGCACCCTTGCCGTAGCACTTATCCATGTACAGCTTATGTGCCTTCATGACCTGTTCGCGGTCAACCTCGACTCCCAGACCGGGCTTCTTGGGAAGATCAATGCATCCACCCTGAATCTGAAGCGGCTCCTTTGTAAGGCGCTCTCTGCCTTCCTGCCAGATCCAGTGGGTGTCGATTCCGTTCATCTTTCCGGGAATTGCTGCGGCACACTGCACGACCATGGCAAGAGAGATATCAAAATGGTTGTTTGAGTGGCAGCCCCACATCAGACCGAAGTCATTGCAAAGCTGTCCTACTCTGACAGAACCTTCCATCGTCCAGAAGTGAGGATCGGCCAAAGGAATATCGACACTCTGAAGAGCGATTGTGTGGCACATCTGTCTCCAGTCGGTGTTGATCATGTTTGTGGCAGTAGGCATCATTGTGGCCTTTCTGAACTCAGCCATGACCTCACGGCCAGAAAATCCGTCCTCTGCTCCGCAGGGGTCTTCACAGTAGGCAAGAACCTTCTTGAGATCCGGGGCAACTTCCAGAGCCTGCTTTAAGCTCCAGCATCCGTTCGGATCAAGGTCGACTCTTGCATTCGGAAATGCCTTCTTGATGGCTGTGACAGCCTTAACTTCCTCATGGGGATCAAGAACTCCGCCCTTGAGCTTGAAATCTTCAAAGCCGTACTTTTCGTTTGTAGCCTTGGCAAGGGCGACTATGGCCTCGGGAGTCATTGCCTCCTCATGTCTGAGTCTGTACCAGGCGCATGTTGCATCCGGCTCTTCCTCATATTCAAGATCTGT
>JAGBRG010000228.1 GCA_017632495.1 Spirochaetales bacterium | reverse complement strand
TTTTTGCTCATTCCAGTGGTCGCGATGACCACTAAAATCCGTAATAACTGCTGGCATTGTTGCTATTTACAAGGTATTTCGGATTGCGTGACCACTATTTCTGTCAAAGGCTCTGGATTTGTGGTTTTCACTTTATGAAATAGCAACAAATAGCGAAGGTTTCCTCCGTTTCTGTGGTTGTATCCTTAAATCAGGGTTGGATTCAGGGCACTCGGCATGTAACAGTGAGCCGCAGACGCACCAGAAAGCCCAGACGCACCGTCAAGCTCAGCAAGCCCAGAAAGCCCAGACGCCCACAAAAAAGTCGGAGCAGATTCCGAATGGCTGCAGACACCAGAGCCCCAGAAACAAAAAAAAGGGGCTTTGGCCAACGACCAAAGCCCCATGGGCATTTTGTTGTACTATTAAATCATTCGATGACCTGAGTCTCTTCAGCTGTGAAGAGGACAGTACCATCGGATGCAACAACCTCGTTTTTGTCGTCAACAAGAACTCCTGTTGCGACGATTGTTCCATCTGCGTTCCTTGCAAGACCGTCAGATGTGATTGTGATTCCCTTGTCTGAGACGGTGGCAATCACTTTGACTTCGGAGCTCATCTTGTCAAGTGACAGAGGCTGGATGCTCTTAAGTCTGATATCTACATCGTAACCACGGGCATCGAGGTTCTTGAGAATCTCATCGAGAGAATAGTTCTCAAGGCTCTTGGATGTGGTTGCGTTGTCGGAAGATCTGGTCTGGGTGATGTTGTTCAGGTCGATTGTGGTGTTGACATCCGGAAGGATGATCTGACCGTCGCTTGAACCGCTGTTGCCGAAGACTGCCCATGAACCGACAAAGACTACGACAAATGCTGCAGCGACACCCATCAGCTGCGGGCCGGAAACCTTGAATGTGCGCTTGAAGAATGACTTCTTGCTCTTTCCCTTGGAGAGATAGTTCTTCTCAATCATGGACAGGACTCTGTCCTGGTGAGGTCTGATCTCCTCCTCGGTAAGCTCTGAAGACTTGATAGTATCCGAAAGCTGGAGCAGGTTCTGATATCTTGCTCTGCAGCTGGGGCAGTAGCTGAGATGCTCTTCTACCTGGCTCTTCCAAGGCTCTGTAAGCTCGTTGTCGAGGTATGTGTTAAGAATCTGATCATCAAGGCACATTCACTTCCTCCCGGTTCAGCATAGCCTCAAGCTCTTTACGTGCCCGATGCACCCGAACCTTGACATTGCTCTCCGAAATCTTCAGGACTCCTGCAATCTCCTTGTAGTTAAGCCCTGCATATTCCCGAAGGACAATAACAGTTTTGTAGATCTCAGGAAGCTCGCTGACAGCCTTTCTGACCGCTGCGGTAGATTCCTTGAGGATCAGCTCCGAGGCACCATCCTTGAAAGGATTGACCTGCGGGCCCCTCATGACCTTCTCCAGTGATGCAGATTCCCTCATCTTTCTCTTGACGTGGTTGATAGCCAGGTTTTTAACAACCCTGATCAACCAGAACTTTGCGTCATCCATTGAAGGGAATGACATGTCCTTGTCATAGAACCTGATGAATGCATCCTGACAGATATCCTCGGCAACATCCTGATTGTAGGTAACGTGGTACGCCACCTTCATCACAACCGGAAACACCTCGTTGTAAACCTGTCTAAAGGCTAACTCATCGCCGCTTCTGATTTCCATAAACCTTAACAATCATCCTCAACAAAAGTTACTCCGAAATTACACCTTTTTTTGCAAAGATGGTCCAGTCGGCGTATCCTTGAGCAAATAGCCCATATCTTCAATCTGCTTTCTGTACATGTCAGCAGATGTCCAATCCTTATTTTTCTTGGCCTGAGTGCGAAGCTCAACAAGCTTTATGACATCCTCCGGGATATCCTCGCCTGCGCTTGCACTGGACTTGACCTTATCAAGTCCCAGACCCAGAACCTGATCCATGTAGTTCACCGCATATTTCTTTTCAGCATTTGGAACTGCATCATCCTTGAGCATGGTCCAGAGCACCGAAAGGGCACGTGCGGTAGCAAGATCGTTGCACACAAAGGCATCGAACTGGTCCATGTAGGAGCGCGTCTTCTCGCTCAGGGCCTTTTCATCTGCAATCTGGTCTCCCAGGGCAGCTATGCGCTCCACAAGACCGAGTCTTGCAGTCCTTGCTCCGTCCATTCCCGGATATGAGAACTGAAGCTGGGTTCTGTATGTAGCACCCAGGCAGAAATATCTGTAATCCATAGGGCTGTAACCCTTGCTTGTAAGAACCGAGAGTGTCAGGAACTCTCCCGAGCTCTTTGACATCTTGCCCTTGTCGGAAAGAAGGAACTCACCGTGCATCCAGTATTTGACCCACTGTTTGCCCGTGGCGGCCTCGCTCTGGGCAATCTCATTGGTGTGGTGTACGGGAATGGCATCGATTCCGCCGCAGTGGATGTCAAACTGCTCTCCCAGGTAGTACATGCTCATGGCAGAGCACTCGATATGCCAGCCGGGATATCCGCGTCCCCAAGGGGAATCCCACATCATGGCCTGCTCGCCGAATTTGCTGTTTGTGAACCAGAGGACAAAGTCCTTGGGATTCTTCTTGTTGGAATCGATATCGATTCTGGCACCGCTTTTAAGCTCATCCAGATTCAGCTTGGCAAGCTTTCCGTACTCCGGGAAGGTATCGATTGAGAAATAGACGTTTCCGCCTGCGATGTAAGTGTGGCCGCCGGCCTCGAGCCTCTGAATCAGTTTGATCATCTGGTCGATGTGCTTTGTTGC
>JAGBRG010000227.1 GCA_017632495.1 Spirochaetales bacterium | reverse complement strand
GCGGAGTTGTTGCCCTGAGAAACCAGTGGAAGAGCGACATGTACTACAAGAACCCGCTTCTTGAGGGTAAGACAGTCTCCCTTCCTGTAGTTGCTGGAGGCCTTACACACTGCCTGAGCTTAGTGTGCTCGCTCTTTTTGGAAGTGGGCGGAGATGTTGTTCTTCCTGATATGTACTGGGAGAACTACAACCTGATTCTGGATGAGCAGAGACAGGCTAATAAGATTCTTTTCCCGATCTTCAGCGGAGACGGTTTTAACGTCAAAGGCCTGGATCAGGCAATTGAAGCTGCAGATGACTGCGTGATGGTCATTCTGAACTTCCCGAACAACCCCACAGGCTACACACCCACAGACAAGGAATCAGATCAGATCATAGCCGTTCTGAAAAAGCATGCTGAAAAGGGCAAGAAGATTGCCCTTGTCACAGACGATGCATACTTCGGACTTTTCTTTGATGATGTTCCGTGCCACCAGAGCCTCTTTGCAAAGGCCTGCGACCTTCACGAGAACGTACTTGCCATCAAGTGTGATGCCGCAACCAAGGAAGAGATGGTCTGGGGCTTTCGCGTGGCATTTATCACATATGGTGGAAAGGGTCTTTCCGAAGGCCAGCTTGATGCACTTGTCCAGAAGACAATGGGAGCTCTGAGAGGCAACCTCTCAAGTTGCTCAATGCCGGGTCAGCAGATTCTTCTTAAGGCAATGAACGATGCCAACCACCATGCCGACAAGGCCGCAGGAGTGAAGCAGATCGGAGAGCGCTACTTTGCACTTAAAAAGGCCCTTGAGAAACACAAGAGCGAAAGCTGTCTCAAGCCGCTTCCGTTCAACAGCGGATACTTTATGTCGTTCTGGTGCCAGTGCAATGCAGAGGAGCTTAGAAACTACCTGCTTGATACCTACCAGACCGGAATCATCCGCTCGGACGAGCACCATATCCGCCTTGCGTTCTCAAGCGTGGACACACATAATATCGAACCTTTGGTTGATACTGTTTACAAGGCCGCATCTGAATTGGTATAACACTAAAACATGTTGAACAAGCGTAAGCTTACCTCGCGGGACTGTCTTATGGGGCTGTCCGCGGTCTATGTAGTCATTGCGGTGATGATGAACGTCTTCGCAATGAAAGCTTTAAGTTTCGGATCCTCGATAATAATCTGCGACGGAGGTCTTCTCATAAGCTGGGGAGTCTTTCTGATTTCAAACGTCGTAGTCGAGGTCTGGGACAAACGCACAAGCCTTGTTATAGTCACCTTCGCAGCCGTTGTGGCCCTTGTGTTTCTCTCCATAGGCCGCCTGATTGTCGCCATCCCGTCCCTTCCGTCCTACGACCAGCAGGCCGAGGCCTTTGCAATGGTCTTTTCCAACGGACCCAGAACTATTTTTGCCTCAGCTTTTGCCTTCTGGCTTGGAAACTTCGTGAATGTCCACATCATCCATGTCATAAAGAAGTTTCTCGAGGACAGAAAGAGAGACAACAGGTTCTTCTTTTTCTTCAGAGCCTCAGTTTCCACTCTGTTCGGTCAGTTTGTGGACAACATCGTCTTCATGAGCCTTGCTTTCGGACCCTTCGGGATTTCCGTCTACGAGATGGCCTGGTATGATATTCTCACATCGGCATTGGTAGGAACTGTGATTGAGCTTGTGGTAGAGTCCTTCCTTGTTCCCTTTATCACAATGCCGCTTGTCAAAGTGATCAAGGCCAAGAAGGAAGCCGAGGAGGCTGCAGCATGAAAGTAGTAGTAACAGGATCATCAGGTGGAATAGGAAAAGCAGTCTGTAAGCTCTTTACAGAAAAAGGCCATCATGTCATAGGGCTTGATTTAGTGGAAAGTTCCTTTGCTTCAGACAGTTATTGCCACTATATATGTGATATTGCAAAGCCAGAGAGCCTTCCCAATCTTGAAGGAGTAGAGGTTCTGATAAACTGCGCAGGAGCTCAGAATACAGTTCAGAAAGGCCTTGATGACATAGATGTGAATCTCAAGGGCACTATCAACGTAACAGAAAAATATGCCTTCCAAAGTGCCATAAAAAGTGTTCTGACAATAGTCTCCGCAGCGGCTCACACAGGAGCTGAGTTTGTCAACTACTGCGCCTCCAAGGGAGGCCTTCTTTCCTATACCAAAAACGCCGCAATGCGCCTTGCAAAGTACGGGGCTACCTGCAACAGCCTATCCCCTGGCGGGGTCAAGACAGACTTGAACAAGCCTGTCATGGATGACCCCAAACTTTGGAAAAAGATCATGGACGTGACCCCGCTTAAGAAGTGGGCAGAAAGCGAAGAGATAGCCCAGTGGTGCTACTTTATGACAATAATCAATCGTTCATGCACAGGACAGGACATCATTATTGACAACGGTGAGACTCATCTGAATTCAACTTTCATCTGGCCCGAGGCCTGATTTACTCCTGAATATAGGAAGCCAGGTTGCGTGCATAAAGCTCCAGCTCTTCGCCAAGCTGAGCTGACGGGCGAACCAGGCTCTCTTTGCCCTCGAGATGTGCAATGCCCTGTACGGGCTGGTGACAGGCTGGCATTTCCTTGTGGATTCCGAAAGGAATGTGGATCATGCCGTTGCCCTGTGCCCAGAAGATCATGGCGTCCAAGGCCCTGGAGCCCTCGCAAAGCGAGTATTTGCAGGATGTGAAGCATGCGAAGAATTTGTCGGAGAGGGCGTGGTCCTCGCACATCTCAACGGTGCTGTCAATGAAGGTTTTCATTTCGGCGGAGATGTTGCCGAAAACTGTCGGGCAGCCGAAGATGATCATATCGCTCTTTAAGAGCTTTTCCGGAGTGACCACGGGAAGGCCCATGATGTCCTCGTAGTAGTCGTTGGCTGTCTCCTGCTTGTTTGCCCAGATGTGAAGGTCTGTATCCTCCACCCTGTAGAAACGAACATCTACATTGCACTTCTCAAGAGCTTCCTTGAGATATGAACCGATGATGAAGCAGTTGCCGCTTACGCTATGGATTATGATGCTGCAGCGTTTCATGAAAGACCTCCTAACCGGATGCCGGAAAAAGACCGGCCTTGATATATATAAATATACAATGAAAAGGGCCCGTCCGGCCAAAGAACTTCCAGAAAGTTGCAATTCCATGTGTTTAATAAACTTTGCCTGTTCGAGGTTTACAAAGTCATGCGCAAAGTATTATGTTAATAGGTGGGAGATGAGAAAACTTTTTGCACTCACAGTTCTATTGCTGGCCGTACTTTGCAGCGTTTTTGCCGCAGATCCTGCCAATGCTGTCTCTATTGTGGTGACTTCCGTGGTCAAGGAGCCTGTTGTTGTCACGCCCGTGATTTCAATCAGTTTTGCAAACACAGCCGTCTCATATCTCTCATCCACAACAGGGGACTCTGCCGTGGTTGAAGACCTTGACCTTACCAAGGACGGGTCTTTTTCCTTCTCGCTTCTCACCGCTGACGAAGTGAACATCATCGGAGTTTCCTACAAGGCCTCACTCTCCATAGAGATCGAGGCCGATGGCTTTCACCTGTACGAGGACACAGATCCCAACGCAAGAGGCAGCGCCTACTACTCAGGCCTTTCTGTCAAAAAGCGCAACGCCGTTCCCATCTCATCCATCGAGCCCGAAATCAACATCCCGGGCTTTGCGGGTTCTGACGAGAACGTAAGCGTCCAGCACATCAGCGGAAAGAACAACAAAATCGAAGTCACCTTCAACCCCGGAAAGACCAGAGCTGATCTGGTTCTGGGAACATTCAAAGTCGATTGGAAAGGCAACAGCAACCTGGAGTCCGGTCTCTACAAGGCCGAGGTCATGGTCTCTTATTCCACATTG
>JAGBRG010000226.1 GCA_017632495.1 Spirochaetales bacterium | reverse complement strand
TCGGTTCCCTGCTCCTTGAAAGCCTGTGCTACAGGAAGGGCAATTGCACAACCGACACCGCCGCCGATGATACATACGCGCTTCTTGCCTTCAATCTCAGTGGCCTTTCCAAGTGGTCCGACAAAGTCCTGGATGGACTCGCCTGCCTTCTTGTGGTTGAGCTTCTCTGTGGTTGCACCGACAATCTGGAATATAATCTTGACTGCACCGGTCTTCTTGTCGGTTCCGGCGACAGTAAGAGGGATTCTCTCTCCGTCCTCATCGACTCTGAGAATGATGAACTGACCTGCCTTGGCCTTGTTGGCTACAAGAGGTGCCTCGATCTCAAGCTGGGTGACAGTAGGATTGAGTTCCTTTCTGCTGAGAATTTTGTACATTTCAAAACCCCTTATTAAAGATTTCTATTTAAGATTCCTATCTCAAATGCACACATTATTATGTGCAACTGAGTCAATTATATTCTTCAGGGTTAAAAGTATCCATATGTTTGAGGACAATTTGTCCGATTTTGTGAAAGTTTTCACAACAATTGGAGGCAATTATCGGACTTGGAGCATCCAGAATCAGATCTGTGGAAAGCTCAAGGCCGCCCTTACTCCAGTCAATTGTTCCGATAACTCCGCCAGCTTCCCTCAAAATAACAGCCGCAGCTCCGATATCCCACGGATAAAGGCGGAACTCAAAGAAGCTGTCCGCCCTGCCTGCCGCGACATAGCACACCTCAAGGGATGCAACTCCGAAGCGCCTGAAATCGGCACAGTCCAAGAATACTTCCTTCAGAATCTTTGCGCAGATGTCGGCGTAGTTTTTCCTGTAAAGGCAAAGCGCCGTGCAGACGATGGAGTGCTCAAAATCCTTCTTGGAGACAGAAAGCCTCTTTCCGTTAAGGAAAGATCCTTTGCCCTTCACGCCCCAGAACATGTCATCAAGATCGGGGTTGTAGACAACACCCAGAACAAGATCTTTGCCCATTCTGAAGGCAACGGAGATTCCCGACTGCTGCATGCCGCGGGCAAAGTTCGTGGTTCCGTCGATCGGGTCCACGATCCAGCACATCTCCTTGCCTGTATCCCTCTGGTCCTCTTCCTCTCCCATGAAGCCCGAGCCTGGCACCAGCTCAAGAAGACCCTTCTGCAGGAACTCCTGAACGGCCACATCAGCCGATGTGACGATATTGTAAGACTCGCCTTCCTTTTCGGTGATCGAGTAGTTTCCGACCTTTGTGAACTTGGCCGCTTCCAAAACCAGGTCCTTGACCTGCTCTACAAGTTTCTCCAAATCAACCATCAATTTGCTCCCTTAAGATTATGAATCTCAACAAGTAATCCTTCGATGCATCATAAAGGTGCTGTTCCAATGTATAAGGACCGCAGCTTCCCGTGCCTATTCCCATCTGAAAATCATTGATCGTCACATAGGTTCCGCTGATTTTTTCGTCCTCTCTGTGCTTCATGCCTATAAGCTCTTTGTCGCTGTACTGCTTCACAGAAAGCTCAAAGCTGCTGTCCACGGCATAAAAACCTATCTTCCATTTTCCGTCACTGAGCTGTGCATAGCGGGTATCGCAGCGGTTTCCGCTTTCCTGAGGTCTGAGGTTGGGCTCAGTCATCTCGCTGACCTTGCACTTGACCTCGCCTACAGGAAACTGCTCCT
>JAGBRG010000225.1 GCA_017632495.1 Spirochaetales bacterium | reverse complement strand
CTTCCTGCATGCCCTTTGTGTACCACTCGGACTGGAAATAGTCATAGATGAAGAAATCCGGCTCGGGAACAGCTGAGAGAGTGGACCATCTGTCATAGGAGACCAGAAGACCGCTCGTGGTTCCCAGGTAGATTGTTGAAATCTGCTCCTCGTTGTCTTTTGCCATGGGCTCAAGAATCGCTTCCAGATGGCTGAAGAAGTAGATTTCATCCATGTAGTCTTCAATCTTTACATTGTCGTGGGCAAAGGCGGATGTCATTGCATAGACGCCGTCTCCGGTCGACATTCTGGGAGTATCAAAGTACTTGCCTGTGGCAACCAGCTTGTCATAATCTCTGTACATGTTCTGTGTGTAGTCACGGATGACTTCCATGTACTTTCTGTATGCGGCAAGCTTGGCATCTGTGTTGGATGCCTTATTCAGAACCTCGTGGCGGAGGTTGCTGCTCAATTCCTCAGAGAGCCTTCTTTCTCCTACCTCTCTCATCTTGTTCATTGCACCCATGCTTGTCACAACAGCTGCAACAAGTATTGCAAGGGTAATCACAAGAACAGCCAGCAGGACTCTCTTGCGGATAGGTATTCTTTTTTCGTTCTGAGCATCAGTATTTTTCATTCCAATCCCTCGGTTCTAAAATACACACAATTTATACTTATATTACATTTTTCCAAAATTTACAAAAAGAATGTTTTCGTTGACTATAAAGATTGATTATTATAGCCTTTTTCGTATGTCAAAACGGATATGTTTTCACATTCTGAGCATTCTTGTCATATTACTCTGCGCTATTCTTCTTGCTTCCTGCAGGAAAGAGGATAAGATTGAGGTCCGTTCCAAAACCCTGTATTCCTATTTTGACACCGTAACATTCATCTACAGTTACGCTAATGACTCTGAAGAAACCTTTTTTGCCAATGCAAAGGTTGTCGAGGATAATTTGCGCGACTATCACAAGATGCTGGACATCTACAACCAATACGAGGGGATGAACAACCTGTGCACCGTCAACCTGAATGCAGGAAAAGAGCCTGTGAAGGTGGACAGGCGTCTGATTGATGTTCTTCTTTTTTCAAAGAAACTGTGTGAAATCACAGAAGGCAAGATGGACATCATGATGGGCTCTGTTCTGTCTCTCTGGCACGAGGGTCGCATATCAGAGCCTCAGTATCTTCCCTCCGACGAGGCTCTGAAAGAAGCTTCACAGCACATGGGATTCGGCCTTCTTGAGATAGATGAAAAGAATCTGACAGTGAGAATCACGGATTCTGAGGCCTCGATCGATGTCGGGGCCATAGGAAAAGGCTATGCCACAGAGGTTGCGGCACAGGCTTTACAAGAGAGGGGAGTTTCGGGCTATGTGATAAACAGCGGTGGCAACATCAGGTGCATCGGAAACAAGGCTGACGGAAGCAAATGGGTTGCCGGAATCAAGAACCCGTCGGACCCTGAGACTCTGGCAGTCAGACTTCAGATTTCAGACTGCGCATGTGTAACCAGCGGAGGCTATGAGCGCTACATCCAGGTTGACGGCAAAAAGTATTCTCACCTGATAGACAAAGCCACCCTCCGTCCCGCATCCTATTTCGGGTCCGTTACGGTCATAACGCATGACAGCGCTCTTGCCGATGGCCTTGCCACTGGACTTTTTTGCATGAGTTACGAGGACGGACTTGCTCTTGTCCGGTCTTTGGATGATGTTAAGTGCATCTGGATTGAAAATGACGGAACTGTGAGGAAAAGTGATGAAATCTGACAAGAAGACAGTGCTCAGGGATATCATTCTCATTGCTTCTCTTTTAATTGCCGGCCTTGTCCTTCTTCTTGTAATGAGACCCTCATCAGAAAACGGCAGCACTGCTGTTGTTCAGGTAGACGGAGTTATCGTTGCCCGTTTTCCGCTTTCAGAAGACGGGGTCCACATTCTGAACGATGGCCTTAACACAATTGAGATAAAAGACGGAAAGGTCCGCATGATGGAAGCAAAGTGCCCGAATCTGCAGTGTGTTCATCAGGGCTGGATAAGCCGTAGCTATCAGAGCATCGTCTGTCTTCCGAATAAGGTAATCATCACAATCGAAGGTGACGATAAGCCTGTGGACTTTACTTTGTAGGGGGCGGCAGGATGCAAAGCAGAAAGATTTCACAGATCGGAGTTCTTGCGGCCCTTGCCATGGTGCTTTCATATATTGAAAGTCTGTTTCCTGCCTTCATTGCAGTTCCCGGAATAAAGATAGGTCTTGCGAACATCGCAGTCATCTTTGCACTGTATCAGCTAGGGTTCAGGGAGGCTCTGGGAATATCGGTTGTCAGGGTTGTGCTTTCATCGCTTCTATTCGGTTCCGTACTATCTTTGTCATATTCAATTGCAGGAGCCCTGATTTCCCTTGTTGTCATGTATCTTTTAAAGCGCACACGGCTTTTCGGGACAGTTGCTGTAAGTGTTGCCGGAGGAGTTTCACATAATCTTGGACAGATAGGCATGGCATGCCTTATACTTCAAACCGGAGCGATTATTTATTACGTTCCGATACTGATTCTGAGTGGGGTTGCTTCAGGCGTAGTCATAGGACTTGTTTCCTCAACGGTTCTTGCACGTCTAGGGGAGGAGGATGTAGATGAGTGATGAAAAGAATACTGAGCTGAAAACCGAGCTGAAAGAAAATAAGACTCTGTTCTCTCCGATTTTCTTTGAAGTCGGAACAGGAATGGGAACCATAGAGAAGGGAATCCACTGGATTACCTCGATTATCATGATTCTTCTTTCATTCGTTCTGATCTGCGGTGTTCTGGTCTCGTTTGTCCGTATCCCCAAGCTCTTTGAAGCGATAATGGCAGGAAAGCCGGATGCACTTCTTGGACTTCTGGAATTTGCAGCCGGGGCGATAATCGGAATTGAGCTTGTTTACGTCATCATTGCCCAGAACCTTGAATCAGTCATAGAGATCCTCATGATAGCCCTTACCCGTGAGCTTCTGATCAGATACTGGGAGACTTGGGAGATTGTTCTTGGAATAGTCGGAATAGCAATCTTGTTTGCAGTGAAGAAGTTCCTTTTGGAAAAGAATGACAAAATCCAGAACCTTGATTGAGGTCAAAGCCGCATCGTACAGCTATAAAAACACAAAGGTTCTCTCTGATGTGAATATGACCGTAAACGAGGGGCAGTTTGTTGCTGTCATAGGTCCGAACGGATCGGGAAAATCCACACTGTCAAAGCTTCTGAATGCGATACTGCTTCCGTCTGAAGGCGCCGTTACAGTAGACGGACACAATACAGCTGACAGCTCCTTTGTATATGAAATCCGAAAGACCGTAGGCCTTGTCCTTCAGAATCCCGATAATCAGATAATAGGCGATACAGTTGAGGGTGATGTGGCCTTTTCTTTGGAAAACATGGGTCTTCTTCCTTCCTGGATAGACAAGATAATTACGGATGTCCTGTCCTGCACGGGTCTTTCAGACTTAAGAAACAAAAACTCCAGAGAGCTTTCGGGCGGACAGAAGTAGCTTCTTGCCATAGCCTCTGTTTTGGCCATGAAGCCCAAATGCATCGTCCTTGATGAGGCTCTTTCCATGCTGGATAAAGATGGCCGGTGCACTGTCCTGGCTCTTCTTCACAGATTGAACAAAGACTCAGGCCTTAGTGTCATTCTCATCACTCAGGATGTTCAGGATGCCCTTGAGGCCGATGTCATCTTTAAATTGGAAAACGGCAGAATTACAGCATTCTCAGCACAGGATTTTCCATCTCCCTTTGTCTCTGACCTTGTCTCTGAGCTCAGAAAGAGGAATCTGAGCATACCTGGGGAAGTTGTTTCAGACGACCGCCTGATAGGATATCTTACCCAAGGAGGAAAATGCGGTGCTTAGGGATGTGACTCTCGGCCGCTTTTATGATAATGACTCCTTCTTAAGACGTCTTGATCCAAGGACAAAGCTCTTGGGTCTGATAATAGCTATTTTTGGAATCTTTCTGTGTTCAAGCATAGTCTCATGTTCGTTCACACTGGTCTGCGTCATAGCCCTTATGTATCTGTCCCGGGTTCCGATACGGCACATATTCCGTGGGATGGGGCCGTTTTTCATTTTGCTTGCAGCTGTGGCTGCACTGAACATCTTTTTTGTTCACGATGGAATCTTTAGGGCTGCTTTGATCTGTCTCAGAGTCCTTGAGGT
>JAGBRG010000224.1 GCA_017632495.1 Spirochaetales bacterium | reverse complement strand
TTGAGTTCCTTGAGGGAAAGACTCTCCCAGGTATCAAGGCCCTCGAGAAATAAGCATTATTTCAACTGCGATTTCCGAGCTTCAGCTCAACGCCTACCAAAAAGGTATGTCGTTTCGCTTCATCTCGGTCTCGCAGAGAACTAATGCTTATCAACAAATCATTAGGAGATAGTTAAATGAGAAAGTTATATATTGCTGGTAACTGGAAAATGAACCTTGTTCCTAGCGAGGCTGCAAAGTATGCCAAAGAGCTTGCTGCAGCAACCAAGGATGCAAAGGTCAAGATCATGATTGCACCTACAGCTGTCTGTCTTCCTGCTGTCGCAGAGGCAGTTAAGGGCTCCAAGGTCATCGTCGCCGCACAGAACGTCAACGACCATGAGAAGGGTGCATATACCGGAGAGATCTCCTGCGCAATGCTCAAGGATATCGGCGTGACAAACGTCATCCTCGGACACAGCGAGAGAAGACAGTACTACGGAGAGACCAACGAGTTCATCAACAAGAAGGTTCTTTTCGCACTGGCCAACGGTATGGATATTGACCTGTGTGTCGGTGAGACTCTCGAGGAGAGAGAAGGCGGAAAGCTTGAGAAGGTTCTTTCAGACCAGATCAACATCGGCCTTGACGGTGTCACTCCCGAGCAGATGGCTCATGTCACAATCGCATATGAGCCGGTCTGGGCAATCGGAACAGGCAAGACCGCCACACCAGAGGATGCTAACAGTGCCCATGCTTTCATCAGAGGTCTGATTGAGAAGAAATTCGGTAAGACTGTTGCAGAAAATCAAATTATACAGTATGGTGGGTCAGTAAAGCCTTCAAATGTAAAGGAGCTTATGGCTTGCGAACACATTGACGGCGCACTGGTCGGCGGAGCTTCCCTTACATTGGATCAGTTCCTCCCGATCATCAATTGCTAATTAACGGCAGGTAGAAATATGGCAGTATTGAGTATCATTCTTTTGGTTCTTTTCGTTCTGGTAAGCCTTTTCCTGATTTTCGTTGTCTCCATCCAGAGTGAAGACAATTCAGGTCTCGGCGGAATCTTCGGTGGAAGCAGCGATTCAGCTTTCGGAGGAAGATCGAACAGAGTCATGAACAAGATCACAGCTTACACAGTGGCAGCATTCATCATTCTTGCTATTGCTGTAGCATTTGTGAATAAGTCCTCTGACTCATCCGTTCTCAGCTCCCTCAAGGAAAGTGCGGCAGCCACATCCACAGAGAAGAACTGATCGAGGATCATCGATTTGTGAAGGCCGCCTGTTTCAGTGCGGCCAATTTGTATAAATAAGGGATACGATGAAGATTTGCGTTCTTTATTGCGGCAACAAGGCAAATGACCCCAAGCTTAAGGCTCTTGCCTCCAAAATGGCAGAGGGAATCTCTTCCAACGGTCACGATGTAGATGTCTTTGATATCAATCTTGAGATGGGAAAGATTATCTCATTCTATGAGTATGTCGTCGTAATCTCATGCGCAGTTTCATATTTTTCGAAAAACGTCCCTTCGAATGTAGAGACATTCTTAAGGTCTGCAGGCACTGTATCCGGAAAGCGCTGCAGTTGTTATATCAGTAAAGGTTGTCTTAGAAAGGGCAGAGTACTTCAGACCCTCATGCAGGTTCTTGAATCAGAAGGCATGTATCTCAAGGTCTCCGATGTTCTTCCCAACGGCAACTATGCATATGCAGTAGGAAAGAGACTGCATGTGGAAACCGGAATCAAGGAGTGAAATCCATGAAAAGAACAACAGCATTGTTCCTTGCATTAGTAATCGCACTTGTGTTTGCCTTCCCGGCATTCAGTGCCATCTCAACACCGATTGTCCGTGTGAACCTCATCAAGACCACCGTCATCACACAGCAGCAGCTTGATGAGAAGATTGCACAGTACAAGCAGGCCTACGGCGAGTCCATCGATTCAGCCACAGTTCTTGAGGCTATGATTTCCGATGAGCTTCTTGCACAGGCACTTGAGCGTGACGGATATGTTCTTAACGATGATGCAAAGAACGAGCTTCTTGCTGCTCAGAAGGCTTCAATAGAGAATCAGGCCGGCGTTCAGCTTTCAGATGAAGACTATGCAAAGGTCATTCAGTCCAACTACGGCGTTTCCGTTGAGGAGTTCAAGGATTACATCGCCGACCAGTATACCGTCCAGAATTATGTTCTGAACAAGAAAAGCGATATGTTCAAGGAAGAGAACCTCATGCCAACAACAGCTGAGGTTGAGGACTACTACAAGAGAAACAAGTCCACATTCATCAGCCCTGAGAACGTAAAACTTTCACACATCTTCTTTGAGTTCGGAAATGACAAGAATGCCGCATACAGAAAGGCACTTGATGTTTCCAGCCAGATCAAGAGCGGTAAGATTACATTCGAGAAGGCTGTAACCCAGTATTCCGATGATAAGAATTCCATCAACAAGGGCGGTGACATCGGCTGGCTGGCAATCAATGACCAGGAGAACATCCAGTACATGGGACAGAACTTCTTTGACAAGGTTTTTGCCCTTGATACAGGAGAGGTGAGCGGAGTCATTGAAAGCAATGCCGGTTACCACATTGTCAAGGTTTCAGTCCACAACGAAGCCAAGTTCCTGGGCATCGATGACAAGACTTCACC
>JAGBRG010000223.1 GCA_017632495.1 Spirochaetales bacterium | reverse complement strand
TAGTTGTTATAAGCACCCTCTTTCCGATGCTGCGTAGATATGAAGACAACTTCACCATCAGCGTGGTTTTTCCACCACCGCCTATAAGTGAAATGAATGCTCCGTCCTGCGCAGATCTGGCGGCCAGGGTTTTGTAAAGGTCCATGCCATCATTCTAATTCAAAAACAATGGTTGCGCAAACACTGTCCAAAGGATATCTTTGAAAACGGAGGCTGGTATGGACTTCATCTCAAAGATTGTTCTTGTGGAGAATGACGAGGGCTTTTTCGGCCCTGGTGTCAGGGATCTTCTTCTGAATATAGAAAGCGAAAAGTCCGTACGCCGTGCATCGGAAAAGATGCAAATCAGCTACTCCAAGGCGTGGAAGATAATCAGAAACGTTGAAAAGGCCATGGGAGAAAGTGCCGTAATCCGTATCCACGGAGGAACGGACGGAGGCTCTGCAAGCCTTTCGCCTGCAGGAAAGGCACTACTACAGAAATACATGGACTTTGAGAAAAAAAGTCGCATTGCAGACCAGAAGATCTTTGGGGAGATTTTCAAATGAATTCTTATTACAGCAAGTTGCTTAAGGTCTTACCGGAAGGAAACCTTGAGCGAAGAACGGATATCGCAACAGGCCATGAGGCCATCTATAAAGACGGAAAGCTTTTATTCAGCGACTCGGAAGATGCTGTTACAAAACCGGATCTTACAGAAAGCATTGTCGCCGAGCCTCACCTTGTGCTTTTCGGTTCAGGTCATGTAGGAAAAGCCCTTTATGACCTTGCAGTCCTTCAGGACATGAAAGTCACGGTCTTTGACTCAAGAAGCGAGCTTCTGACACAAGATCGTTTTCCAAAGGCCACAAGGATTGTGGGAGAATATGACGAAATACTTTCAAAAGACTATGAAGACTTTCATGCTCCCTACTACTGCATCTTCACACACGGACACCTACATGACGAACAGTGTCTTCTCTATGCCTTAAGACATCCGCATGCATACATAGGAATGATTGGATCAAAGGCAAAGGTCGCCCACTGCATGGAGATTGTCAGAGATAGCGATATCACAGATGACATGCTGACAAAGCTTCATACGCCCATCGGACTATCCATCAACGCAGTCACACCGCAGGAGATTGCAATCTCAATCATGGCTCAGATAGTTTCTGTCTTCAGAACGGACAAGAACGCAGTCACAATAGATACTCAGATTGTAAGAAAGGCAGCCTCAGAACGTGGAATCATGGCCCGCATCATTAAAAAAGACGGTTCTTCACCGCGCTCAGTCGGTTCAATGATATTTGTCACGGAAAACGACTTCATAGGAACAGTCGGAGGCGGCGCCGTTGAAAGAATCGCCATTGACAGATCAAGGGAGCTTCTTAAGAAAAATGAAAGGCTCCTGGTCGAGCACTATAGTCTCAAACCAACGGAGCCTCTAAATATGACATGTGGCGGTGAAAACACCATCATGTACAAGCTGATAGTCTAGTTACGACGTTTAAAAAGCTCAAGAATCTCACGGAAGAAGGAATCAAAGCCTGCATCAGAAAGAATCCCTAAGCATGTTCCGGCAAAGTAGATAGCATCACCCTTTAACTCATCGAACTCTTCAAGGGCTTCTGAAGCCAAATCATGGAAGAACTCATCAAATACTTCCTTTGCCTCTTCATCAGACATCTCCTCTTTTGTTTTCCCTTCTAGGGCTCTGATAAAATCCCACATTGTGGCATCCTTATCTTTTCCTGCTCTCTTACTGAAGTCATAGACGATATCAATGTATTTTCTAAGAGCATCACCAGACTCCAAACCAAGAGTTTCGGCTATATCATCGAGGTTCAGATCTTTCATAAAATCAAGCGGATTCTGAAGGTCATTCGCCTTGTTCTCCATATCACAAAGAGCACTGATGTTGTTATCATTCAGATATCTGCCTAGGAACGTTTTCCACAAATCGGTAAATTTGTGGCTGTCCATCATTCTGGAGAAAGAAGCTGCCAGATACATGACAAGGTCATCAAGGGTAAGACCGTAATCGATGTCGGACTCGGCGATTCCTTTGAAGATAGACGATTCACCATTTGGTTTGATAAACGGAATCATCGAAAGCTCATAGCAGAATCTGAGGGATTTTGATTCCGCATGAAGTCTGTTGTATTTGACAAGGCTGAAGCCGTCATTCTCTGTAATGAAGGTGGCAAGCTTTCCCAAAGTCTTTCCGAATACAAGAATAAGCGTGTTGGCTGCAGTGGAACGCTCAACAGCCTTTTCTTCGGAATTTGATGAAATAAGCCCGATGATATCAATATCACCCACGACATTCAGAGAAGAATAGTTTGTGGAAAATTTAAGAACAGAAAGCACCTCATTCGCACTTTCAGCTATATCCTTCTCCTCTTCTTCATACGTATTCTTTTCAACTGATGCACTGATTTTCTGAATCAAAGAGTTCATCAGAGAAAGGGTTATGATATCTCGTCTTGTAAGAGCCTGTGCTCCGCCCACCTCAGCACAGAAGCCCTCAAACGAAGTAAGAACTTCCTCAAAGGTAGTTCCAAGTCTTTTAACACGTGAGCTGTTGTCTTTCTTGAGGGGAGTAATTGTTTCCTTTAAATCAGCCACGGCATCTCTGAAGACTGAAACAGGGGTAGAGACGACGGCATCAAGATTTGAGATGAACGAATCAACGCTCTGAACCGAGCCTAAGAACCCCGATATGGATTCAATCAGCTCGGATGCGAGATCTGGATTCAAAAGAGAATCTTTGTCCGTAGCTATACTGTCTACGGTTGCGATGGCGGCATTAGGCCGTCTGAGATCGGGCTTGATTCCATAGACATTGCCGCCCATCCATTTCATTACTTTACCCAATCCTGCAGCCGCATCCTGAGAGCATGAGGTCATGACCATGACCACCACAGCCAGGATTAAGGCTGCAACCCGAACTTTCCTCATTTAAAAAACCTATCTTACTTCTTGTCGTATCCCAGGCTGAACTTGATGGTCAGAGAATCAACCGGCTTGTCTCCGATCTGGTTTCCGAACTCCTGCCATCCGTAAGCAGCTTCGACCTGCATGAACGGAAGAAGCAGTCCAGCTCCGACAGAAAGGTAGCCGCGGTTGACTCCGCCTCTGACTGTAAGAACATCGAACAGACCAAATTCTGCACCGAGGTTCAGATGCAGCAGAAGATCGCTGAATCTGGAATCCTTGCTTCCGATGCTCTTGATGTACTCATACATATCAACAAGGTCAGCTGTAAGAACCGGATTCAGAACCGGTACGTGCGGAGCAAATGCAAAACCGAAGTTCAGTGACCACGGAGTATCCATCGTAAAGCTCTCTGACTCTTTCTTAAGGCGTCCAATAGGAGGCTGAATAGCACCCTCGCTGAAGGAGTTCACAAGATCTCCGAATCCGCTGTAGCTCTTCATGTAATACCTGCCGTTGAGATTGCTACCAGTTGCGGCGATTGTAATCACATCATCAAGAAGTCCGAGGTTGACACCTACGTCAAACGGAATTGCATATCCGCCCAT
>JAGBRG010000222.1 GCA_017632495.1 Spirochaetales bacterium | reverse complement strand
TTATCATCCGTTTTCGATTCAAGAACTTCGATACATCTGTCAATCTGCTTCTTCTCAAGTTCTGCTGCCTTGTCCAGCTTGTTGGCGTAGCTTTTAGTTGCAAGTCTGATGATTTCATTTCTGTCTTTGGAGCCCAGATACTTATCCTCGGTTTTTCCAGTTCGACAATACAGTCTTTGGGTGCCGCTTATACGTCTACTGACAAGGGTTCCTTTTGCCTTCATAGAAGGTGATTTGGAGATATTAGTCCTCAGAGTTTCAAGTTCGTGCTTCTTTTCTTTCAGAATTCTGATGATTTCTTGCTTATTCATAACTCATTGTATACATAAAATAGCGATTTCTGATTAGAAATGTTTATAAATAAACATAAAGTTCAAAAAGAATAAAAAAAATGTTTATCCAAGCCTCAACTTACGGCTCAAAACCCAGTTTTCGATTGTGTGCAGGCTGTTCGCAGCCTATGAAGTGGCCAGCCGGAGCCAGGAAGCACGCGGGCAAGGTAGCCAGGGCGGGCTGAAGCAGCAGAGGCGGTAAGGCTCTGCACAGGATGTGACCAGTCTGTGCACATGAGGCATCAAATGAATGAAGACAGAGCTTTGATGAAGTCCTTGTTGTAGGAAAGAAGGAAGTTCAGCTCGTTGCCAAGTCCCCTATCCTTTGTTGCGTTTCTGAACCTGTAGGGGTTCGGTTTGATCAGACTAAGAACATGGGGAAGCTCTGAAACGGGAATAGGATACTCCATTCGTGTAACAGCATAGTAAAGATCCACAAAAGCCTTCTCAGGGAACGCAAAGCCGTCACTCTGAAGAGCGAAGTTGGAAGAAGACAGAATTACGAACTGAATCCTACTTTTAATTTTCCCCATACCAAGGATATTGTTCTCTTCCTCTGTAATGGCAAGGTCAAACTCTCTCATAAGAAGTAGCTGCACATCCTTGAGACTGCTTTTTCTGGTACAGAGGATCACAGGATAGCTTCCGTCTACCCTGAACCCTATTCCGTTCATGCAATCCAAACCTGACAGATAAAAATCATAGCCTGAGTCCTTAAGACATCCGAAAGCAGCCTTGCTCAGATCAGGAATACAGGAGAATCTCTCCTCATCAAGAGGCGTTGAAGAAGATAGGCGGTATTCTCCGTGTGCGGACTTTTCAACAAAGCCTTTTCCAAGCTCCTCGTGCAGGTGCCAGGAGACGGTTTTCTGGTTCATTTCGGGAAACAGATCATATATCTGACGCGTTGTAAGAACTGCACCGTCAGAGAGCTTATTTAGAAGTCTTTCTCTGAATTCATTGGCCATATATGCATTTTAAACAAGAAATTTTGGTTTTTCAACACAAAATATCAAAACAGAAAGCCCTCAATCTTCTGGCCCAAGGTTTTGGTCTCGGTCTCTGGATGATAGCTTTCAGGAAGAGAATGAAGCATCATGGCTCCATAGCTTTTGGAGATGATTCTGGAATCAAGAATGAGAACTATGCCCTTGTCCGTGGTATGGCGCATAAGACGTCCGTAGCCCTGCTTCAGGCGCATTGTGGCATCAGGAAGTGACAGGCAGTAGAAACCGCTTTTGCCGTCCTCTTCAAGCTTTGAATAGCGGGCCTTGTAGATGGGGTCATCAGGCATTCTGAAAGGAAGCTTGGTGATGATCACCATCCTGAGGGTATTACCCGGAGCATCAACTCCTTCCCAGAAGCTGTCTGTGGCGAACAAGACGCTGTCCGTATCCTGCTTGAATTGCTCTAATAGTGCGTAGCGGTCCTGCTCGCCCTGCTTCATGCTGTTAAGCGACATGGCGGAAAACCGAGGCTTGAGGCGTTCGTACACATACTCCATGAGCTTGTTGCTGGTAAATAGAACCAAAGCCCCTCCTCCTGAGCTTGAGACAGCCTGATAGACGGTCTCGCAGGTAAAGTCGGCATACTGGGCCTCGTTCTCCCTGCTGAATGTAGGAGTATCAAACGGTGTCAGAAGCATCAGTCGGCTTTTGTAGTCAAAAGGAGATGCATAGACCTTTTTAAGAAAGCCCTTTGAAGGCACGGGAAGACCCACGGATGTTCTCCAATAGACAAAATCATCATGAAGATCCATTGTCGCACTGGTGCACACGACAGAATCAAGCTTCTTGAAAAGAGCTTCGGAAAGGACCTCGGCAACCTCAAGCGGTGCATTGTTGAATGTGACATAACGGTTCTGTCCGTGGCGCTCGATATCCAGATAATGGATTGAATCATCCCATGAGTTTATGTCCATGAAGGCACCCAGGCGCTCAAGAACATCGCTGATTCTGTGAATATGAACATTAAGCTCATCAACGCGGATCTGGCGGTTCTCATCGCAGTCCACCTTTGAAGAAAACGAGTTCAGCCTTGCCACGAGGCGCATTCCATTATCCACAACTTCTCTGGCAATGCCCCCTATTTCCTCAGAAAGCCGTCCCATGTTCTTCTTGGTCACAAGAAGATGCGCAAGGTTGTTGACCTCAAGAAGATTCAGCGTGGCCATGTTCAGAGTCTCGGCCTTGGCCCTGACAAGGGTGTAGAAGTCAAGAATCTCCTGATAAATGTTCTTATCGCTGCAATATGGAAGAAGGTCATCCAGAATCCTTCCCGTTGCGTTTCCCCTAAGGCCTCTTCCGTCATAGATGTATTCCATCTGACGCCTGAGCGAGTAACTTGAGTACGTTGTGGTGAAAAGATCCGTGGCATGACGCTCTATGTTGTGAGCCTCATCAATTACAAGATGATGAAACGGCGGTAAAACGGCATCGTCCTCGTAGTCTATGGAGTTTTCATACCTTGTGTTGCTGTCTACGAACAACAGGTGATGGTTGCAGATGATTATCGATGCATCGGAAAGCTTTCTCTTTGCCTTGAAGTAGTAACACTCGTTGAAATAAGGGCATTTTCCGCCCATGCAGAAGTCGGAGTCCGAGCAAACCGATGTCCATAGCTGAAAATCAAGCCTTCCCTGATACTCTGTTCTGAGTCCTGTTTCCGACTGGGCCGCAAAGCTGTTGAGCTTTGAAACATCGGATACTCCGTCATATGCGTATAGCTCGTTATCCCTTACAAGTTCGGCAAGCCTTCTCAGGCACAGATAATTGTTTCTTCCAACGGCAAGAGCCACAGAGCATTCTTTTCCAAGGGCATCAAACAAAGCGGGAATATCCTTTTCCATCAGCTGCTTCTGCAAGTTGATAGTTGATGTGGCAATTACTGTTCTGTCTGTAGGATCGTCAAAGGCATAGTACATTGCAGGAACAAGATAAGCATAGCTTTTTCCTATTCCCGTACCAGCCTCTATGGCCCCTATTGAGTTTTGCTTGTAACAGTTAAGGACATCCAGGGCCATAAGAAGCTGCCCCTCGCGGAACTCGAATGAAGAGACTTTCCGGCTCAGGATTCCGTCATGGTCGAAGATCTCATAAATCTGATCTTCATTCATTCGGCGTATTCCTGCATCTTTCTGATTATGGTCTTTCTTCCAAGTCCAAGAACATCGGCGGCCTTTGACTTATTGCCCTTGCAGTATGCAACTGTGCTGAGAATAATCTTTTTCTCAGCCTCATCCATTGTTGAGCCAAGTTCAATTTCTATGGTGTTTTCGCCGTGGCTTCTGCTTACAACAGGAGGAAGGTCTGAAAGCTCAATCTGGCTTGTCCTGCACATGACAACGGCACTTTCTACGCAGTTTCTGAGCTCTCTGATGTTGCCGGGCCAGTCGTAGGAACCTATGGCGCTTCTTGCCTCATTGGAAAAACCGTCGATCTTCTTCTTATTCTCCTTGCAGAATTCCTCTAAGAATGAAGTGCAAAGAAGAAACAGATCCTCTTTTCTTTCCCTAAGCGGCGGAACTTCAAGACTTACGACATTGAGCCTGTAATAAAGGTCTTCTCTGAAGTTGCCCTTGGCAATCTCTTCCTTAAGATCACGGTTTGTAGCGGCAATGACTCTGACATCCGTCTTTATAGTCTTCTCCCCGCCTACTTTCTCAAACTCACGTTCCTGAAGGACCCTTAAAAGCTTTATCTGTGTGCTCTGGTCAATCTCGCCTATCTCATCCAAAAAGATTGTTCCTCCGTCAGCAAGTTCAAAACGGCCCTTCTTGTCGGCAACAGCGCCTGTGAAAGCACCTTTGACATGGCCGAATAGCTCGCTCTCAAGAAGATTTGCATTTAAAGCTGCGCAGTGAACCTTTATAAAAGGTTTGTCCTTTCTGTCCGAGTAATTGACTATGGCATCGGCTACCAGTTCCTTTCCTACTCCGCTTTCTCCGGTGATAAGGACTGTGGCACGAGACGGTGCTATCTGCTGGATGGTTTCAATGAGCCGCTGGACTTTCTGACTCTTTCCGATAATCTTGGAGTAGCCTGTCTTCTTTTTCAGATTCTCAAGCTCTGCGGCAAGCTCACGGTTTCTGTCAGCCATGTCTTTACCTGCAAGAGAACGCTTGATCAGAACTGAAAGATGATCAAGGTTTACAGGCTTGGTAAGAAAATCCACAGCACCGTTCTGCATTGCAGTTACGGCATCCTCTATTGTGCCGTGACCTGTAAGAACAACAACGGGAATTGTCGGATATGTGGTGTAGATGCGCTTTAAAAGCTCGCTTCCGCCCATTCCAGGCATGCGCAGGTCCGTTATGACCATATCCACCGACTGGTTTGTTATAATCTTCCAGGCTGTCTCCGCATCCTCTGCCTGAAGGCCTTCATATCCGTCGATCTCAAGCGCGGCGACAAGACCCTCGCGGATGTACTTTTCATCATCTACGACAAGTATGGTCCTTTTCATCCCTTATTCCTCCCGTCGTCGGCAAGTCTGAATCTCTCTGTGCTGGGCACAGGTATCTGAAGCGTGAACTCGCTTCCGCTTCCGGGAGTCGAGTGCACTGTGACATCACCTTCATGCTGTTTCATTATCTTGAACAGAACGGTAAGACCCAACCCTGTTCCCGAGCTCTTTGTGGTGTAGTAAGGCTCAAAAATCTTGCTCATCTGCTCTTCAGTCATTCCGCATCCGTTATCGGCTACGGAGATTTTGACCATATCATTTTCCATGAAGGTGGAAACTGTAATCTCAGGGTCCTTTCTATCCTCAGGCATGGCCTGCATGGCATTGTTTATCAGATTCAGAATAGATTGCTGAATAAGCGTGCTGTCTGCAAGAACCTTTGGAAGAGATACTGCAAGATGAAGATTAAGAGAAATGCCCTTCTGAGAAAGCTCTGCAGAGACGACTGACACTGTCTTTTTAACAATATCGTTGACGTTGCAGATTGCAAGATTCACCTTCATGGGCTTTACGGCAAACAAGAAATCAACTGCAATCTTGTTGATGCGGTCAACCTCCTCGCTGACCACATCAAGGTACTTTTTGGCCTCTTCGCGGGTCATGGATCCGTTTTTCTCCATAACCTTATCCATCAGCTGAAGATAGATGGAAATGGATGCAAGAGGGTTTTTAATCTCATGGGCAACACCTGCTGCCATTGTGGTCATCTGGGCAAGGCTTTCGTTCTTTCTGAACTCTTCCTTGAAGCGGTTGAAAATCGTCATGTCCCTGAAAAGAAAAAGCATAGCCTTGGGGTCTGTGACACGGCTTGCCATGCAGCTTATAGAGCGATGTCCGCGCGAAGGATCATCTACCTCAAAGAATTCCTCCTGAGTGGGCTGTGATGACTTTTTAAACTTCTTGATAAAGGCGACAATGTCACCGTCGACTATGACCTTGGAAGCGTTTATATCAAGATACTTATTTCTAGGATAAAGAGTTATGAGATTTGAAAGCGTTGTGTTGAGATACAGAACATTTTCCGACATGTCTAGCATCAGACAGCCTTCCATCGCATTGTCCAGAATGTAGTTTCGGATTTTAAGATCGCTTGTCTGAGTCTCAATGATTCTCAGAATCTCTTCGTTGGACAGCTTTTCAATCTTACTTGAGGCCTTTTTCACAAACTGACTCATCTGTTGACCTCCTTGACCCTGTAAAAGACATAGTCAAACGTCAGACGCTTTGTCTGGTTGAAAGTCTTTCCCTTTGTTACGGCTTCACTTACTGCATCCAGAAGGTAGGAAGCTCGTCTTTCATCCAGCCTTCCTTCGGAGAAAGATTTTGATATCTGATTAAGTACATGTTCAAAGAAGCGGTCCCAGCCCTGGTTCTTCTCAAGCTCGGAAATAAGAGCCGGAAGATCCACTTCCTTTTTGTCCAGAAGATCCTTTGCACTCTGAAGTAACAGCGAATCATTTATTCCGCTTCCCTCTAAGAAGAACTCCTCAAGACTTGAGTACTTAGAAGGATCTACAAAAAGAGAATTGAGAATGAAAGCTCTCTTTTTGTCATCAAGGTCAGAAAAGCGTATTTTCTGGACACGGCTTAAAATAGTTGCAGGGATGCGTCCGGCATTTGATGAGATAAGGATGAAGCGACAGCCCTCTGGCGGCTCTTCCAGAGTTTTCAAAAGACCGTTTACAGCAGAGTCTCCGGCATTCTCAAGACCCTCTATTATCACCATCTTCCTCTGCCCGTCCATTGACGAAGTTG
>JAGBRG010000221.1 GCA_017632495.1 Spirochaetales bacterium | reverse complement strand
CGAGGAGAAAGGCAGGTGCATTGCCTTTCGACGAAGGCGGGCGCCGTAGGGCGCGATTCCCTTTTCTGGCGTCGGGAGGTGAAGGCGATTCCCTTTTCCCCAAAAAGGCGGGCGCCGTAGGGCGCGATTCCCTTTTCTGGCGTCCCTTTTCGTTTACTCAACAATTTGCTATCATCACCCTATCATGACCAAGAAGCTTATTATTGTATTTGCCATCTGTATTCTTTCTCTTTCCTGCATCTTTGCAGGAACCTCTGTCTTTGAAATCCAGTTTGACCCCTACTCCTATCAACGTCACACCTTCGATGTTGGGACACTCGAATCCAACTACGGCCTGGGACTTGGACTTGGATACAGAAACTACGTCTGGCGCGGAATCTCTGTAGGAACACAGTTTGACTTCAGATACTACGACTATCCACATCTTTCTTCCGGTTTCTACAACTTCTCCTTCATGGCAAAAGCAGGCGGTACCATCAAATACACAAAGAACTTCTCAATGACAATTGACCTTGGCCTTGGAATGGATATCAGAACCATAAACAGCGACACCACATTCCATTTCAACTCGGTTCTTTACACAAAGCTTGCTTACTACATCGGAAACTCAGTCTCAATCTTTGCAGGAGCCGACATAGATTTCTCAATGACAGATGACATTGCAGTAACTCCCAAGATCGGAATCCAGCTTTCAACATCAAGATTTCCTTTCCACGGTGCAGGAATTGGCCTTGTGATGGACGGAAAGATTCTGATGGGAAAGAGATCTACCATCCCGTTTGAAGGAACCTGGACTGTTCCAGGCGGAACATTTGACAGAGATGAGGATGATAAATACGAACTTGATACTGCAATCAGAGAGCTTAGAGAGGAAACGGCAATAAGATTCTCAGATCTTAAGACAAGTTATCTTGGAAAATGGACTCTCAAGGGGCCGTTTTTCAGCTGGACAACATTCTTCTATGAGATTCCCAGCCTGGATCAGGAGATTATTGCAAATGAGTTCTATGATCTGTTGTGGTTGGATCCCAAGTACATCGTAAACGGCAAATATGATATGAAGTTCAGACCTTTCACAAAGTCTGAAATGAAACAGCTGATGAGCCTTCTTGGATATTAATTCTTATACTCAAGACACACCATAGTAAGATCATCAAACTGATCAGCATTTTTGACAAAGCCATCAACAGCCTTGGTAACGTTTGAAAGAAGAACCTGTGGACTTGCTTCAGGATCTTTGTTCAGAGCTTTCAGAGTACGCTCTATGCCGAACATTCCGCCCTTTGAGTTATTTGCCTCAGGAAGGCCGTCTGTGTACAAAAAGACCTTGGATTCACTCTTGAGCTGAATCTCATAGTTTTCATATTTTACATCAGGGAACTCACCGATAAGGATTCCATGCTTATCCTTGACGCATTCAAACTGCCCTTCTTTATTTCTGACAATCGGATAATCGTGGCCTGCATTTGCACAAACAAGCTTTCCCGTGGAAATCTCAAGGATTCCCAGCCATGCTGTCAGGAACATGCTTTCTTTATTCTTTGTGCAGATCATTTCATTTGAGAACTGAAGAACCTCAGCAGGAGAAATGCCTTTCATGGCTAAGCTTCCGAAAATGTTCTTGGTTGCCATCATGAAAAGTGCAGCAGGAACTCCCTTTCCTGATACATCTGCAATCAGAATGCAAAGATGATCATCATCAATAAGGAAGAAGTCATAAAAGTCTCCTCCGACTTCCTTTGCAGGGGTCATGGAAGCATAGATGTCAAACTCACTTCTTTCAGGAAAGGCCGGAAACTCGTTAGGAATGGCATCTGCCTGGATTTTGGCAGCAAGGCTGAGCTCTGTTTTGATCCTCTGCCTTTCCTCGGTAATTTTTGTGAGGTTCTTAACATATTCATGGATCTGATCTTCCATGTTGTCTATGGCAAGCGCAAGTTCCCCTACCTCATCCTTGTTCTTGATCTTCTCTGAAAGTCTCACATTGCCCTTGCCTTTCTTGGCAAAAGAACTGGCCTCTGCAGTAATCTGCTTCAGAGGCGACAGAATCAGCCGTGAGATGTACTGGATAATGAAGACAATGTACATGAAAGTCAGGGTAAGAAGAGCAATGATGACTTTCACAATAAAGGAGTTTCTTGAGGCAGTTAAAGCTTCCATCTGAACCTGTACACAGAGAATACCTGTGACATCACCTGAGAATGTACTGTAAAGCGGAAGCATCACAGTTACATGGGGGTCTGTCTCAATGTAGCCCTTATCACGAACCACAATAGCCCTGTCTATCTCTTTTTCATAAAGCTGACGGTATTTCAGACGATATTCATCATTTGTCGTCTGGCGGACATAACCTACATCGTAAAGCGTATAATCATTATTCGAATTCTTGGTGGTGAAGATAAACTTTATGTGGTTGTAGTCAGTTGTATCAGGCTTTATAACATAGATGAAGGCCACACCTGAGTTATCGCAGATCTTCTGAAGATTCCTTGAAACACTCTCGTGGGATCTGTTTTTGCCTCCGGACATCATATAGGAATCCAGCATGTCAGGATCGATATAGACCTGCGCAGAATAAGCTGCCCAGAATGCATCTTCCGAATAGCGCTTTAAAAGAGCATCAGTAAAGCCGTAATAACCGATGAGGATGATGATAACGGCAAAACCCAAGAGCATCATAATGATGCCGATAACAGTCTTTGATACTATGCTGCGACTGACTTTTCTGCTCTGTTTGCGCATTATGTCTCCTCATATCATATAATAGCACAATAAACGCTTCTTAATAAACAAAGAAAAAGGGCTGTTGCTCTTAAAACAACAGCCCCTCTTTCCGGAAAACCAGAATCAGTTGATTGCAGCCTGTGCAGCAGCCAGTCTTGCGATTGGCACTCTGTACGGTGAGCATGAAACGTAGTTCAGACCAACGGTCTGGCAGAATGCGATGGTCTTAGGATCACCGCCGTGCTCTCCGCAGATACCCAGTCTGAGGTTCGGTCTGACTGAACGGCCGAGCTTTGCAGCGCTTGCCATGAGCTTTCCGACTCCGTCAACATCGATTGTTGCAAACGGATCATACTCATAGAACTGCTTGTCTGTATCGTTGACATAGTGGCCAAGGAATGATGCTGCATCATCTCTTGAGAATCCGCAGGTCATCTGTGTGAGGTCGTTTGTACCGAAGCTGAAGAACTCTGCTTCCTGAGCGATCTCGTCTGCTGTGATTGCAGCTCTAGGAACTTCAATCATTGTACCGATCTCATAGTCGACCTTGTCCTTCTTCTCCTCAAAGACGCTGTTGATGACTTCCTCAGCGTTTCTCTTACAGAACTCGAACTCCTTGTGGTTGCCTACAAGAGGAATCATGATCTCAGGATAGACCTTGATGCCTTCCTTCTTGACGTTGATGGCAGCCTCGATGATAGCTCTGACCTGCATCTTGAGAATCTCAGGATAGATGATGGCAAGACGGCATCCGCGGAAACCGAGCATCGGGTTGAACTCGTGCAGTGATGCAACCTTCTTGGCAACCTCTTCCGGAGTGATTCCGAGTGTCAGTGCCATCTCATGTCTTGTCGAAGAATCATTCGGCAGGAACTCGTGAAGCGGCGGGTCAAGGAGTCTGATGTTTGCAGGAAGTCCGTGGAGCTCTCTGAACATAGCCTCGAAGTCGCCTCTCTGCATCGGAAGAAGCTCAGCCAGTGCTGACTCTCTTTCTCTGAGATTGTTTGCAAGGATCATTTTTCTCATGGAGATGATTCTTGAACCGCCGAAGAACATGTGCTCTGTTCTGCAAAGTCCGATACCTTCGGCACCGAGCATGACAGCCATGTGAGTATCAGCAGGAGTATCAGCATTAGTTCTGACGCCCATTGTCTTGATCTCATCGACATAACTCATGAACTTCTTGTAGTTCTGGAACAGCTCGGAATCCTTCTCCTTCATGCTTCCGTTGAGAACCTGGACAATCTCAGAAGGCTTGACCTGGATCTTTGCTGCGTAGACAGCACCGGTGAAGCCGTCGATTGAGATGAAGTCACCTTCCTTGATGACCTGTCCGTTGACCTCGAAGAACTTGCCTGCGAAGTCTACATGAATCTCACCTGCACCGGAGACACACGGGCATCCCATTCCTCTGGCAACAACGGCTGCGTGGCTTGTCATACCGCCGCGGCATGTCACAACACCCTTGGAAACTGCCATTCCTCCGATATCCTCAGGAGATGTCTCTGTTCTGACAAGAACAACATCCTTTCCTTCTGCTGCCCAGGACTCTGCGTCCTCAGCTGAGAAGACAACCTGTCCGCAGGCTCCGCCCGGAGATGCGTTCAGACCGTTTGTAAGCGGCTTGATTCCGTCAGTCTTGATCTGATTCTGGTCCAGAATCGGAGCAAAGAGCTTGTTGAACTCACCAGCAGGAACACGGGAGACAGCGGTCTTCTTGTCAATCAGACCTTCCTCAACCATTTCAACCTGTGACTTGAGCCAGCTGAAGATTGTTCTCTTTCCGTTTCTGGTCTGCAGCATGTAGAGCTTTCCTTCCTGGATTGTGAACTCCATATCCTGCATATCATGATAGTGCTTCTCAAGAGTCTCTCTGATCTTGCAAAGCTGATCGTAGACATCGGGATTGACCTTGCAAAGGGTCTCGATTGACTGCGGTGTTCTGATACCGGCGACAACGTCCTCACCCTGGGCGTTCATAAGATACTCGCCGTAGAAGTGGTTGTCTCCTGTGGCCGGGTCACGTGTGAATGCAACACCTGTTCCGGATGTCTCACCCATGTTACCAAAGACCATGCACTGGACGTTGACGGCTGTTCCCAGAAGTCCGCGGATGTCGTTCATCTGTCTGTACTTGATGGCTCTGGCGTTGTTCCATGAGCGGAAAACTGCGTTGATAGCCTTGAAAAGCTGATCATAAGGATCAACAGGGAAATCCTCGCCTGTGGATCTCTTGTAGATTCTCTTGTATCTCTTTACGAGGTTCTGAAGGTTCTCTGTTGTAAGCTCGTAGTCAAATGTGAGACCTTCCTCGTCCTTGACGTCCTGGATTGCCTCTTCGAACTTGTCGTGTGGAACTCCCATGACGACATCACCGAACATCTGGATGAATCTTCTGTAGCTGTCCCATGCGAAACGCTCGTTGCCTGTCTTCTGTGAAAGAGCATCGACCGAATCCGGATTAAGACCGAGGTTCAGGACAGTGTCCATCATACCGGGCATTGACTGGGCGGCACCGCTTCTGACGGAAACAAGCAGAGGATTTTTGGAATCTCCAAGCTTGGCACCCATTGTTGTCTCAAGCTGCTTGAGGTTGAGAAGAACCTCTTCCCTCATTCCCTCAGGATATTCTCCGTTGTGCTTTGAGAAATAGTCACAGGCCTCTGTGCTGATTGTGAATCCCGGAGGTACCGGGAGTCCGATGTTTGTCATCTCAGCGAGGTTAGCACCCTTTCCGCCGAGGAGATCTTTCATACTGGAAGTGCCTTCTGCCTTTCCGTTGCCAAAAAAGTAGACATACTTGGTTACTTTCTTTGCCATTGTTCTTTCCTTTGTCAATTTAGTTTACGTGATACACGGTGATTTTGTGTTAAACCAATCCGCCTGTCAACTACATTAAGATATTAAAACACATTATTACTTATAAAACAAACGAAAAAAAGGACCGGAACACAGGTTCCGGCCCAGGAGTATCAATATCGGACTGTTATGCGATGAATGCCTTGAGATTCTGGACATCCTCATCAGCTCTGAGGTTGGAAAGAACCTTCTTCTCAATCTGTCTGATTCTCTCCTTAGTCAGGTGATAGATCTCTCCGACTTCCTTAAGGCTCATGGCCTCGTTGTTGTCCAGACCGAAGCGGAGTCTGATAATACCTCTCTCCTTCTCAGGAAGAGATGCAAGGATTTTTTCAACCGAGCTCTTCATGGCCTTGTCCATGACATAGTCCTCTGGTCTCGGCTCGTCGCTTTCGATGAAATCACCGAAGCTTGTGTCTTCCTCTGTTCCAAGCGGAGCATCAAGGCTTGAGACATCACGGGCAATCTGCATGAGATCAAGAACATCAGACGGCTCCATACCGCATTCGCGTGCAATATCCTCGATTGAGGCATCGTCGGAAGTCTCATTTTCGATCTTGTTCTTTGCATTGAGAATCTGAATCAGGTCTGCTGACTTGTTCATAGGAAGTCTGATCATCCTGGATTTCTCGCCAATGGCCTTGAGGATGGACTGTCTGATCCACCAAACGGCGTAGCTGATGAAGTGATAACCCTTTTCGGGCTCGAATTTATCTATTGCTGTCAGAAGACCGATGTTTCCCTCGCTGATAAGGTCAATAAGGGGAAGTCCTCTGTTCTGGAACTGCTTTGCGATGCTTACGACAAATCTGAGGTTGCCGTTGACAAGCTTTTCTCTTGCAAGTGCATCACCGTTTTTGGCTCTTTTGGCAAGGTCATATTCCTCATCACGTCCGAGAAGCGGAATTCTCTCAATATCCTTGAGGTACATTCCCAAAGCTCCGGTTTCTGAAGTTCTAGCGGTGTTTGTGTTGATGTTTGCCATAAACGTCTCCTATGCCAACAAGTTAGCAAGAAACATGCCAATAAAAGAGGTCGGCAAACTTATTGTTTATAATGTAATGAATTGTTTTTTGCAGGTTTTGTGGGCGGCTGGTTTTATGGTGAGGATAATCGCCCTATTTTGTGTCAAAATGGCACAGCCTTTTCTTTTTTCTCTTTTTCCGTATCCTTTTGACACATCACAAAGACCTGCTGAGGGAAAAAGGAGCAACATGGGTCAAAAATATCCAGCGGAAAGTCGATTCTGATGGTCTTGAACCACTGATCCACGTTGGAGATCGGACCGAACTTGGAGTTCTGCATGTAGTTTTTAACATCAAGCCAGCTGTCGCGGATAAGATCATGGACCATGTCCCCTTCCGGCTCTGAGATTTCAAGATTCTTCTTGGCTATGAGATAGATGCTCATCTGGATTCTGTAGAACTTCTTCCAAAGAGGGTCCTCATCACAGTCATTGGCTCTGGCCAGAAAGCAGTCACAGAGAACGCCCAGAGAACGGCTTAACATATTCAAGTGTTTGAGAAAGAGTTCCCTGTCAGGACAGTTACAATTGTTTTTGGTATTATCCGAGCTGTTATCCATCCGGTCACCTTCGTTCATGGCAAAGATAACAACAGAATTGAAAATCGGAAAGAAAAACGACTGAAATTCTTCGACCAGCACAAAAAACCATGCTAATGTAGTTGTATGGAAAAAGAAGTAGTCAAACAGAGCAGAACGGTACAGAGGCTTCCCTTCGGACCTTTGTACTTCGTTGCCGCCAGAATATATGCCAATTTTATCGGTCGCTTTCAGTTCAATCTGAAGAAATCAGGGTGCAAGATCAAAGGCCCTGCTCTTATTCTGAGCAACCACACGTCGAACCATGACTAT
>JAGBRG010000220.1 GCA_017632495.1 Spirochaetales bacterium | reverse complement strand
CTTGTAAAGCACATTGACGAACTTCGTAAGGACGACATACTAAAGGATATTTCGGCAATCAGAGACGAATCCGGACGTGACGGTATAAGAATCGTCATTGAGCTTAAAAAGGATGCCGTTTCAGAGATCGCCGTAAACCACCTTTTCCAGAACACGGCCCTTCAGACGAACTTCAACGTCAACAACCTGGCTCTTGTAGAAGGCAGACCAAGATGTCTGAACCTCAAGCAGATGCTCTACTACTACCTGGAGCACCGCAAGGATGTCACAACAAGAAGAACCAGATTCGACCTCGCAAAGGCCCTTGAGAGAGAGCACATCCTGCTTGGTCTGAAAATCGGTCTTGAGAACATCGATGAGGTCATTGAGATCATCAAGAAGGCAGCCAACAACGAGGAAGCCTCGCTTAACCTGCAGGCCCGCTTTGCTCTGTCTGACAAGCAGGCCAACGCCATCATCCAGATGAGACTCGGTCGTCTGAGCCACATGGAGACCCAGCAGATCATCGACGAGCTGAATGAACTTGAAATCAAGATTGCTTTCTACAAAGAGCTTCTTGCCGACGAGAAGAAGATGCTCGCTGAGGTTGAAAAGGAAATCAGAGAGGTCGGAGCGGAGTACGGAGACGACAGAAGGACCGAAATCGACATCAGAGAGGTCGACGGACTTGTTGATAAGGACTTCATCAAGAAAGAGGATGTCGTCGTAGTGATCACAAACAAGGGCTTTGTGAAGAGAGTTTCTGCAGATGAGTACAAATCTCAGGGCCGCGGAGGAAAGGGCGTCAGAGGCGCTTCTCTGAGGGATGAGGACTTTGTAGAGCATCTGTTCTCCGCTTTCTCACATGACCACATCATGTTTGTCACAAACTTCGGAAAAGCTTACTGCTTTGAGGTCTGGGAGCTTCCCGAGGGCCAGAAGGTCGGAAAGGGAGTCAACATCAAGGCAATCCTGCCCAAGATGGACGAAGGCGAAAGCATTTCTGCCATAATTGACTTCAAGGACTTTGATGAAAACAAGTATCTCCTTATGGCAACAAGATTTGGAGTTGTAAAACAGGTCAGACTGAACGACTTCATCAATGCCAGAAAGAACGGAATCAAGGCAATTGTCCTTGATGAGGGAGATTCACTGGTCAAGTGTCTGTTTGTCAATCCGGGCGATGATGCGATGATCATCTCCAAGAACGGTAAGGGCCTTAGGTTCTGCGTTGACAGCGTAAGAGTCATGGGAAGAGCTTCTCACGGAGTCAGAGGTATGAAACTTGCCTCAGACGATGAGATCATCGGACTTGTAAGAGTCGAGGAAGGAAAGAATGTGATCCTTGTCACAAACAGCGGAAAAGGAAAGCAGGTTGACTTCGACTTCTTCAAAGCTCATGGCAGAGGAACAATGGGACAGCTCATCTACAAGCTTAAAGATGACATGTATCTTGTTTCAGCGCTTGGAGTTAACGATGAAAATGACCTTGTCTGCATCACCAAGAAAGGACAGACAATCAGGACTCATGTCAATGGAATATCAAGTCAGGGAAGAGCAGCAAGCGGCGTGAACGTCTTTAAGATGAAGACTGATGACGATTACATTGTTGCAATGACCGTGACGGATTATCAGGAAGAAGAGCCTGAGGAAGAAATCCCGGCAGAAGGTGATACAGCCGAACTCGGAATAATCGAAAATGTGACCGAAGACACAACTACAGAGGACACAGAAAATTGATGAAAAATGGCCGAAAAAGGCCACATTATTCTGTTTCTATAAATAGTAACATAGGGCAAAAACCGCATTTCACGTATCTGGAATGCGGTTT
>JAGBRG010000002.1 GCA_017632495.1 Spirochaetales bacterium | reverse complement strand
GGACTTCGAGGTCAGAATAGAGGACCATTACTACAACAGAACCGATGCTGCCGTCACTTTCCAGAGAATAGACCGAAGAAACGGACAGGTCTCGTACATCTTCCACGGAAACGACGGAACATCAATGCCATGGAACGACACCGCACAGCTTGATTATCTGAACCCGGAGACCCGAGAGGCTGTAATCCAGCAGATTATGGCCGTAGCCCGCAACTTCCCCGTAATCAGATTCGATGCGGCCATGACTCTTGCAAAAAAGCACATCCAGAGACTCTGGTACCCAAGACCGGGCTCAGGCGGAGACATTGCAGGAAGAACCATGTACGGAATGTCGGACCAGGAGTTCAACAGGCGCATTCCTATCGAGTTCTGGCGCGAGGTCGTGGACAGAATCCAGAGAGAGCTTCCCGACACACTGCTTCTTGCCGAGGCCTTCTGGATGATGGAAAGCTACTTTGTCAGAACGTTGGGAATGCACAGAGTCTACAACAGCGCTTTCATGCACATGATGAAGAACGAGGACAACAAGAAGTACCGCGACATGATAAAGGCAACCTTGCAGTATGACCCCGACATCCTCAAGCGTTATGTCAACTTCATGAACAACCCAGACGAAGAGACTGCCATTGCCCAGTTCGGCGACGGAGACAAGTACTTCGGAGTCTGTACCCTGCTTTCAACACTACCCGGCCTTCCGATGTTCGGACACGGCCAGATTCAGGGCTTCAGAGAAAAGTACGGAATGGAATACCAGAGAGCCTACTGGGACGAAAAACCGAACGAAGGCCTCATCGAAGAACACAGAAGAAGAATCTTCCCGCTTCTTAAGATGCGCTGGCTGTTCTCTGAATCCAGATACTTCCAGCTGTTCGATGCCTACGATTCATACGGCAATGTTCTTGAGTCCGTCTATGCCTACACCAACGGTGATGACAACCAGATGGCCATGGTTCTTTACAACAACCAGTACGAGCGCGTCGAAGGCTGGATCAACCTCTCGGCCCCGAAGCTCATCAAGGAAAACGGAGAACGCAGGACAGAGGTCGTCTCCCTTGCCCAGAGCATCAGGCTCAGACGCGGCGTGAGAAGGTTCCTCATCTACAGGAACTTCAACAACGGAAAGACCTATCTCTACCCATCGGCCAAGCTGTTTGAGGAAGGCATGAAGATATCCTTTAATGGCTATGAGACCAAAGTTTTCACCAATATCTACGAGGTTGAGGACATCGATGGCGTCTATGAGCGCCTTTATGAAAAGTATCAGGGACACGGGATTTCGGACATAGAGAACGAGATCAGACTGCTGTACCTAGAGCCCTTCTTCGAGACAGTCGAGCCCATCAAAGGCCAGAAGTTCTACAAGGATCTGAAGGCCATCCTTCAGGGCAAGGGAAACAGCGTCAACATCAGAAACCTCATGCAGGCTCTGGGTTCCTGCTACACCTACATGGAGGAGTTCGACCCGCTGTTTGAGAAAGTGGGACTGAACATGCACATGATGAAGCCGCAGACAGTCCTGGAGCTTCTGAAAAAGCTTGAGGCCGTCTGTAAGAAGGATGTGCTTGCTAATGCCAACACCATCATGGATCAGGACCTTCTGTGCGTCTTTGCCGCCTGCTTCCTGATTCTGCCGTTTGTAAGCTCTTCAACCAGCCTTGAGGATGCGGTTAAGGTTGCTCAGATTCTGCAGCTGGACCGCTTCTTCGGAGTTCCGAAGACAACAGTCCTTATGTGCTCGATAATCGCCACGACAAGGGAAGAAAGCATCCAAGAGCTTCTGGAAGACAGGGTGTTTTTGGACCTTATCGGAAGAAACGAGTACCAGGGCGTGCGCTGGTTCAGAGGAGAATCCTTCCAGGAGTGCATGTATCTGACATACCTTTCAAAGGCCATCCATTCAAAGGAAGCTCTTTCTGCCAAGCAGGAAAAGATTCTTTGCAAGGAAATCAGCACATGGCTTAAGAAGGGATCGGCTGCACAGTACAAGCTGGACAACCTTCTGGCCGACTGAGGGTTTACTAGACATACTCACATATAAGAAATATAATTTCACACTATGAAGACGTGGTTGACTTACCTGGCAGCTGCTGCCATGGGACTTGCTTTTGAACTCACATTCAGAGACAGTCTGTTCTTTGTCTCTTCCATGAACTTCATGGCAGATGTTGTCATGAAGCTGGGAGCCTTCATCGTTTTCCCGCTTGCCTTCTTCACAATGGCAGCTGGAACGGCTTCTCTTTCTAGAAGACGCGGAAGAACTTCTTTTGTGTGGCTTTCCACCATCTTCTGGGCAATTCTTACATCCCTTGTGCTTTCTGTCTGTGCGGCACTGGTTTTCAGAATCATTCCCACGGTCTTTCCTGCCACATCAACAACCCCGTCTGCTTCAAATCAGTACTCCGCCCTTACATCGGGCCTTTATTCTTCCACCGCAGCACGTCTGGTTTCCGCAAACCCGCTGTCGGTCAACGCCTTTTTCAACTTCATCAAATCTAGTGACTGTCTGCTTCCCGTCATCTTCATTGCTCTGATTTTCGGTTATGCAGTCAGACCCACGACAGAAGTCATAAGACCTGCATACATAACACTGAACTCAATCAGCGAGACAATGTTCCGCTTGGCAAGACTTGTTGCAAGATTCTTGTGGATAGGACTCTTTTTCCTCTCAGGCGCATGGTTCTACTCGATTTTCAAAGACGGATCTGTGCACTACTCCTGGAGATTCCTGATCCTTTGCATATTATTGGCTCTGGTTGTCCTGTTTGGCGCCATTCCTCTGATCTACTCTTTGGCCACAGGCTTTAAGAGAAATCCGTATAAGCAGATTGCAAGGCTGATTCCTGCATCCGTTGCCGCATTCTTCTCGGTAAACTATCTGTTCTCTCAGAGCGCTCTTTACACAGACTGCCGCACAAACCTCGGAATCCACAAGAACATCGTCTCAACCACACTGCCTCTTCACAGCGTTCTTACCAAGGGAGGAAGTGCTCTTGTTTCCACAATGTGCACCTGTTCCCTGATTTTCGGCATTACAGGAAGTCTTCCCACAGTGCTTCAGACAGTTACAGTTGCCTTTGCCTGCACACTGGTGAGCTTTGTCTCCTGCCTTCATGCAGGATATGAGGTTCTTTTCACAGTCTCGTTCGCACTGGGCCTTCTTGATCTGAACCTTTCCGGAACGGAGTTCTCCGTCATCGGACTTCTTCCGCTTCTCAACGGCCTTGCCCTTATGATCGATGTCATGCTTGCAGGTCTTGGAACAAGCTTTACCGCCTGTCACCTGAAATCCGACTGCGACATCGTAAAAGAGGATACCGTCTGATGAACAGCAAGTTTCTGCGAGTCATTACCATTCTGATCCAGATACTGATTACCGCCGTTGAGATGGGCATCTGCATCTTCGGCATGACTATTGTTGAAACAACAGCGGAATCCTATCCGTTCATCTTCGCTGTTGTGCGCGTTGCCGTGATTCTTCTCATGACCCTTGCCTATTACAAGACAAGCGTTTCCAAGATCAATCCGGGAAATATCTTTGTAATATTCTTTCTGTTCTTTTTGACTATGGCAGAGCTGAGCATTCTGGCCTACTTCACCACAATCTCAGGCCGCAGCTTCATACCGCCAAGACTTCTGGTTCGAGTTCTGATTGCATCTCAGTTCATGGTGCAGTTCACCAT
>JAGBRG010000219.1 GCA_017632495.1 Spirochaetales bacterium | reverse complement strand
CCGGTGGAGTGGTGTTCGGAGGTGTATTGTGGACGGCAAGGTCAGGGAAGTAATTTACTTCAGTTCGGGATTCTTTGGATACGGAGAAAAGGGTGATTTCAGACAGTGGTCTCTGGCGCACTTTGTACCAATCATTCTTGCGATTATAGCTATCATTCTGATCAAGAAATACAGCGACAGAATCAGAGCCTGGAAGGGCGAGCGGACTTTCCGCTTCATCTACGCCTTTGTGATGATGATCTGCGAGATGTCTTATTTCTGGCGCCTTGCCTATGTAGGACCCGGAACGGATCCTGATAAGACTATGATGGCCTTTCTGCCGCTTCAGGTCTGCCAATGGACCCTGATATGCACCATGTTCATGATGATGAGCAAGTCCAAAAAGCTTTTCAATCTGAGCTTCTTCCTCACACTGAGCGCGGGCCTTCTTCCGATTCTCTTTCCTGCGGTCATCAGCGCCATGGGGCCGGGGTATTACCGCTATTATCAGTACTGGGGCGAGCACCTTCTTCCTGTTGTGGGAATGTTCTACATGATGTTTGTCCACAAGTTCGAGCCAAAGCCCTACGGAATTCTCATGACCATCGGAGCTTTGTTCTTACTGGCTCTTCCGTGCGTCTACTTCAACGGAAAGTATGAGGATGCCCATTATCTTTATCTGAAGCACGGAAGCTTTGCCATGCTGGACTTCTTGCCGGATTCGGTGTTCCTGACAGGAGTTATTCTGACTGCGGCCGTATTGGTTCTTCTTAGTCTGGACTGGCTGGTGTACAGCATTATCAGAAAACGCTGCTCAAAGACTACTGGATAAAATCCTCAAACGATGCCTGACAGGCCTTTGCAAGGTCAGAAGGCCTTATCTTAAGCGAGATTCCTCTCTGTCCGCCTGAGACGTAGACAAAGTCCTCGAGCTGTGCAAGATAGCAGATGTAGGTGGGGAAATGCCTTTTCATGCCGATGGGAGAGACGCCGCCACGGATGTAGCCTGTAAGCGATAGGATGTTGTCGGTCTTCATCAGGTCAATCGAGGAGCTTTGTGTAATTTCGCGGGCCTTTTTCAGGCTGATTGAAAAGCCTGCGGGGAGGCAGAAGACAAAGTACTGCCGTTCAGAGTTGATCATGATGATGGTTTTGTAGACCTGCTCGGTGCTGAGATTCAAAACCTTGGCCGAATGAAGCGCGATGTCCACGTTAAGGTCATCGGGGATGTCGTACTGGAGCGCCTGATAGCTGATATTCATGGAATCGAGGATTCTCATCGCGTTGGTCTTCATGCTTGAAACATGGCATATTTCGGCCTGTATTTCAATGATAATAATTTGTTGCATTTTGTTGCATGTGGATGTAAAATCCACAATAGAAGGGGATATTGCGTCCTACGTCCTAGAATAAAACTGTTTATGGAGGATTTTACATGGACTTTGAAGCCATAAAGAAAGCAGCGCAGAAGTATGGTCCAGACATGACCAAGTTCCTGAGAGACATGATCGCCATTCCGTCAGAGAGTTGCGAGGAAAAGGGTGTCGTCCACAGGATCAAGGAAGAGATGGAGAAGCTCGGTTACGACAAGGTCGAAATTGACGGGCTTGGAAACGTCATCGGATGGATGGGCAAAGGCGACAAGATCATCGCAATTGACTCCCATATCGATACAGTTGGAATCGGAAACATCAACAACTGGACAGACGATCCTTACAAGGGATACGAGACCGACAAGGTCATCTACGGCCGCGGCGGTTCTGACCAGGAAGGTGGAATGGCATCAGCAACATACGGTGCCAGAATCATGAAGGACCTTGGACTTATTCCTGAGGGATACAAGATCATGGTCGTCGGATCAGTTCAGGAAGAGGACTGTGACGGAATGTGCTGGCAGTACATCTACAACGTCGACAAGATTGTTCCTGAGTTCGTAATCTCCACAGAGCCTACAGACGGTGGTATCTACCGCGGACACAGAGGAAGAATGGAGATCAGAGTCGATGTCAAGGGAATCTCCTGCCACGGTTCAGCACCTGAAAGAGGAGACAACGCTATCTACAAGATGGCCGATATCCTCCAGGACGTCAGAGCTCTGAACGAGAACAAGAAGGACGATCCGCACGTAGCAGGTCTTGAGAAGATGCTTGATCCGAATTGGAACCCGGAGCACTATGAGGATGCACGCTTCCTCGGCCGCGGAACCTGTACAGTCAGCCAGATCTTCTACACATCTCCTTCAAGATGTGCAGTCGCAGACAGCTGTGCAATCTCAATCGACCGCAGAATGACAGCAGGCGAGACCTACCAGACCTGTCTCAAGGAAATCGAGGACCTTCCTGCAGTCAAGAAATACGGCAAGGACGTCAAGGTCAGCATGTACTGGTATGACAGACCGGCATGGACAGGCGAAGTCTACAAGACAGAGTGCTTCTTCCCGACATGGATCAACAAGGAAAGCGCACCGCACGTCAAGGCTGTTGCAGATGCATACCACGCAATGTGGGGCAATGACAGAATCTGGGCAGACGACAAGGCCAAGAGCACAAGAGTCGGCAGACCTCTTATCGATAAGTGGACATTCTCAACAAACGGCGTTTCAATTCAGGGCCGCTACGGAATCCCATGCGTCGGTTTCGGTCCCGGTGCAGAAAGCCAGGCACATGCTCCGAACGAGATCACATGGAAGCAGGACCTTGTAGTCTGTGCTTCAGTTCTTGCTGCAGCTCCGATGCTTTACAAGCCGGAAGCAGGAAAGGGTAATGCCACAAGCTTCAGACAGGAGCTTACAGGCAACGATATCAAATAAGGAAGGTGCTTCGGGTTCATTTCGGCGTCGCATGCTCCTAGAACTGAGCCCGAATCGTCTAGAAATTTTATAGGAGAAATAAATGAGCAAAGCATTTGAACTTGCCAGACATCTTGAAACACTTCACATCAACAACATGTACAAGAATGACTTCTTCTGGACATGGGACAAAACCGATGAGGAGATTGATGCCATCTTCACAGTGGCAGACGCACTCAGAGATCTTCGTGAGCACAACAAGAGCACAAGAATCTTCGACTCCGGT
>JAGBRG010000218.1 GCA_017632495.1 Spirochaetales bacterium | reverse complement strand
TCCGGGTCACAGAAGGAGGAATGCAGTGGCATACAGCAAGAAGGTACGGGCAGAGGTGATGAAAGCTTTGTCTGAAGGGATGACGGCAGCGAAAGCATCTCTAACCTACAACATCTGTCAGCAGACAATCTGCAATTGGAAAAAGAATCCTGACAATTATTTGAATGGGAGTTGGTCAGAGTACAAACCTCATGACATCGAGGAAAAGGTTGAAATTCTCCGATTAGTTGAAATGAAAACCCAAACAATCCGGCAGATAGCAAAAGAAAGAGGAATCAGCCAAAACACAATCAGTAGATGGGTTAAGGAAAAGAAGCACATTCTTGCTGTATACTCTACAGAGGGACAGCATCCTGCGACTGCGGTCACATGGAAGCCTGAGCCTCTGGAGGACAAGATGGCAAGGAAAGAGCATCCTGATGTAAAAGTCGAGAACAAGACTCTCAAAGAAGAGAACCAGTACTTAAAGGCAAAGGTTGCTTATCTGGAGAAACTGATGGAACTGAGCGGTACTCCGGCCGGAGAGTTCAAAAAAAAACTAGATTCCAAGCAATCAGAGCAGTTCTTGAATCAGGAATCGGACATGTAAACCTACTCTGTAGGATTGCGGATGTTTCCAGAAAGAATTACTACGCCTTTCTCAAGCGGCCTGATGTTCCTGAGGATGATTCCGAAATCCTGGGAAACATCATTGTCCTTCAGGAGGAACACAGCAACGGCATCGGCTACAGGCAGATGACCAGGCTCGTAGAAAAGAGAATCGACAGACCAGTCAATGCAAAGCGGGTCAGAAGACTGATGAAAGAGAACGGCCTTCTGTCTTCCGTCAGGAGAAGGAAGTTCTCTGATGAAGTCTATGCCAGACGAAGAGAACTCAAAGGCAGAGTTCCACCGGATTTAATCAAGCGCTGGTTCTTCTCCCTTGCACCGCGAAGGCGGCTGGTAGAGGATATCACGTATATTCAAGGCGAGGAGCGTGTGGAGTACCTGAACACCATTTCGGACCTGTTCAACGGTGAAATCCTGGCATGGAGCATCTCTACATCTCCTGATTCTGCGTTGTGTATTGAGACAATCGAGAAGCTCTGCCAGACATGGGGAGATTGCTTCCAGGGTACGATCATTCACAGTGATCTCGGCAGCTCCTACATGTCCTACGAGTACATGGCAGCGGTCAAAGCCCATGGCATGATCATGAGCGTAGGAAAGAAAGGAAGCTGCTACGACAATGCTGCCATGGAGTCGCTGAACGGAATCATCAAGACAGAGGCTCTGTACTGCAGATTTGGAAAGATGAGAGTAAGGGAACGTAGAGTTCCGATTGACAGACTCAGAGAAGCAGTGGTGTGTTTCATCGAGTACTACAACAGCAAACGACCGAAGAAAAGGCTTGGCGGTCTCTCTCCTGTGGAGTTCAGAATCAGGAATCCAAAAGGAACCTATCTGGTTCCGATTTGAAAAAGGCTTGACTACTGGTAAAACAGGTAGGATTATTAGCCTGTCATTAAAGAACTGTTACCCCTCAGGGGTGCAGTGAGAAAAAAGTGTCACCCGTTCGGGGTTCAGTGACACAAAAATGTTACCTTCTAGGGGTCCTATTCATCTTCCCTTATTCATGTTCAAGATCACAAATTGTGATTTTGAAGCAACAAGTTCTTCTTCCGTAAGTTTAAAGCAGAACCGCTCAGGAAATCTTTCTGCATTAAGTTTAACAGCCTGATTCAGAATTCGTGTTTCAACGTTGTATAGCTCTGCAAGATCCGCATCCAGCATGACCTGTGCGCCACGAATGGTGTAGATTCTTTTCCGGATGTCGTCAGAGGAAATAGTCATGGGAACTGCAGTTTTTTCGCTCATGCTATCATCATAGCACCTTGGGAGAATATATGCTATACATATGTTTAGTATTTTACAAAAAGCTCATACCTGCGAAAAAGGAAATCGCCAAGGGAAAAGAACCAGATCAGATTGTGTTCGGAATAGTTCTACAGTGTTTGTCCGTTGCATGGTAATATGCATGAGGTTAAGCAGGTTCTGACATGAAGTATATGCATTTTAGGGCATCATGCTCCTTTGCCGCTCTGGCTGAGATAATGAAGTCATTTGGGGTTGATGCTGAAGATTACAGCATTGCAATGGAAATGAAGCTTTCGGTCTCTATCGGCGACAAGCTGTCGCTCACCGTGCTTGACAGATACACGTCGGGGTTCCCGATCAACAAGGACCTGGACGAGAGCGAGAGGGTACAGAGGAACCATACGCAACTGGCCTTGGGATGTTCCTATGAGATATTCGATTTCCATGGCTGCAAGCCATATGTCGGTGCTTCAGGGGGTCTTGCCGTCTGGCAGATGGACCAGATTTTCACAGACGGCAGATCAAGAATCGTTTTCGATTCTCTTATCACTCCGTTTGCCTGCTTCAGGCTGGGGGTCAACCTCATCCCTGAGGGATTGCTGAGGTTTGATTCGACCTCGGTTTCCGTGGATGTTGCGGTGGATTTCAACTATTTCTTTTCCCCCGCACGTATAACGGACTACGTACTCAAGGACCTATACCACAAGCCGGATTTCGTGTTCAAGCCGTTCTCGGTGTCTCTGTTCATTGGTGTCAGGCTTGGTCTGGACCTGGGATGTTGAATCGGGTTCAGATTGCATTTTTCCACAGGCGGTGTAGGAAATCCCGCCAGGGGAGGATCAGAATGCCTTCATCCGTCATGCGGGGCATGTCCTCTCGGCAGACGAGAATCCTTTGCCTGAAGCTTCTTTCCTCTCCGATTTTCCTCAGCCCTTCCAGATTGCGGGATGTCGGGTTGCGGGTGGCTTTGACCTCAACCGCAATGTCGTCGCCGATGACGAAATCCACCTCGGTTCCGTTTTCGGTTCTCCAGTAGCAGAGTGTTTCCTTTCTTCCATTGTAGTCATGCCAGGCTTTCAATTCCATGGCGATGAAGTTCTCGAGAAGGCGCCCATAGTCGCTTTGAGTATCTGCAGGGACATCGATTTCGGACAGTCTTCTGA
>JAGBRG010000217.1 GCA_017632495.1 Spirochaetales bacterium | reverse complement strand
ATGTAGCCGCCTTGGGCTCCGCGGACTGTCTTAAGGATTTCAGGTCTGTTTAAAAGAGCTACAATCTGCTCAAGGTATTTTTTTGAGATGTTTTGTCTTGCTGAGATATCTTTCAGGGCAACAGGGCCCTCCTGATAGTGCTCGGCAAGATCCAGCATGACGCACATGGCATAACGGCCTTTTGTAGAAATAAGCATGAAACCCTCCGTAATCAGACAGAGAAATAATAACCTGTAAGTTACTAGGTTTTCAAGGATTAAAAAGTAATTATAACTCAGCCCAGAATCTGCTTCAGGCTCTGCTTTGTGTTCTCAAGGGCCTCGCCGTACTGGGCGTCCATCTTCTTGAGGTTCTGGCTGATAAGCTGGGAGTACTGGGCAGAGTTCACGCCCTCGGGATTATTCTCCATGGCCTGCTGGATCTGGGCCTTCATTCTGTCCACAAAGGCAGTCTTTGCATCGATGTACTGCTTCAGAAAGTCCCCGATCTGCTGCATCAGGCCCATAGCCTGCATATCGCCGCCCGTCACAAGATTCACAAGGTCTGTTGTGCGGTCAAAACGCATCTGGTAGATATCGTCGGAGGGGAGGCTGATGTTGGAAAGAATTGTGTTGACCATGCCGCGTCTGACAACAGTAAGGTCATTTTTTTCATAGGAGGCGAACTTTGCGGCAACTATATCGAGCTTCTGGTCCGTGTTGTTCAGATATCCGCCTGCAAGGGCCATGCCTTCGCGCTCGAGCTTGTCGGTGCGGTACTTTGCCTCGTCAATCTCGATGTCCTGTGTCTTCTCAAGTGCGATTTCCCATGCCGATTTGATGCGTGCCATAATTATCTCCTGATGAGGTTAAGATAACCATTTTAAAACGAATGGGCAACGTGTTAGAATCTGATTCATGGACAAACTCTACTACGCAGATCCCTATAGAAAAAGCATCACATGCACCGTCAATACCGTTGTGCACACCGACAAGGCCACCGAGGTCACTACCGACAGAACCATCTTCTATCCCGAAAGCGGAGGCCAGAGCGGCGACTGCGGTCACCTTGGCCCGTACACCGTCCTTGATACCAGAAAGGGCGATGACGGGGACTCTGTTCTCATCCTCTCTCCAAATGCCCCTGTGAAACAGGGCGATAGCCTTGATCTTGTCCTTGACTGGGACCACCGCTATCTTTTCATGGTTGTGCACACAGCCCAGCATCTTCTTTCGGGGCTTTTGTACAGCATGTTCGACATTGGCACCGTGGCTGTCCACCAGGGTGCGGATTATCTTACAATCGAGACGGACAAGGCCGAAATTCCTCAGGCCACCGTGGATGAACTTGTTCTTGCTGCAAACGAAAAGATCCGCGAGAATCACAAAGTCATTTATCACGAGATGAGCCATAGCGATGCCGAGGCCCTGGGCCTCAGGCGCAGCATCAAGGTGGAAGGTGATGTCAGGATTGTGGAGATAGAGGGCGTTGACCGCATTGCATGCGGAGGTGTCCACGTGGCATCAACTGGAGAAATAGGTATCATCTACAGCATGGGACACGAGCAGATAAGAGGCCATGTGAGGCTTTATTTCGGCTGTGGTCTTGTGGCTCTTGAGAATCTGATAAAAGAGGACAAAGTGGTACAAAACCTCAACAGGATCTTCAGCTGCCATGCAGATGAGCTTGAAAGTAAAGTTTCATCTCTGTCAGCATCCCTTACTGAGGCCAAAGCTCAGCTTCAAAGTTCGCAGAAGCAGCTAGCCAAGTTTGAAATCTCAAGCTTTTGTGACAGTGACGGACTTTGCATCATCACATGCAAAGAGGGAACGGACCTTCAGTCCTATGCCCAGTGCGTGCCTGATTTCTGTGACCTTGCAATGCTCATCTTCTGCCCGGACGGCAATAGGACAAAGTGGCTT
>JAGBRG010000028.1 GCA_017632495.1 Spirochaetales bacterium | reverse complement strand
GGGCATTGAAAGCTCATCGGGTGCAATCAGATCCACTCTGACCTTGTCCCAGAGCTTAAGACCGTCTGCCTTGCTGTGGACCGTACGGCCGTGATAAAGGTCTCCGACAAGGGCTATATGAAGGCTGTCTGTCTTCCAGTCGTTGTCTTCCAAAAACGAATACTCGTCCAAAAGCTCCTGAGTCGGATGCTCATGCTTTCCGTCTCCTGCGTTTATGAATGCCGGGGTGAAGGGGAGGTCGTTTCTCTTTGCATAGGAGCAACACTCCTCGCTGAGATAGCGGCACACGCCTTCCACTCTGCTTCTTATGATGAAGATCCTGTTGTTGTAGCCGCACAGTGTGTTGAATGTGTCGGCATAGCTTTCTCCCTTGTTGAAGGAGGAGTTGTCCGCGCTCATTTCCGTAAGCTTTGCATGGTGGAAATTGGCGGCGTTTCTGAAGCTTTCCTTTGTTCTTGTGCTGTCCTCAAGAAACACTTCATAGATTCCGAAATCCGAATCATTGATTCTGAATGAATCGATTGTCTTTCTGTCGTCCTCGGCGATGGCCTTCTTGAGCTTTCTGACCTGTGAGAAGAGATAGAGTCTCTCCTGCTTTGAGAAATCGTCGATTACGCAAAGGGATCTTCCTTTGAAGCTGTTCATTATATCCTCCTTCCCGCTTATCAGGTTACCGGGAATTCCATGTTCTTTGCCTTGAGCATCGGATCGCCCGAAAGCGAGCTCTCCTTCCAGTCATCACGCTTTGCCTGCAGGAATCTCTCAAACAGGACATCCGGAATCATCGTCCTGATGAAGGACGAGTTCTCCGCGCACTTTATCGCATCGTTCATCGTATCAGGAAGTTCGCTTCCCGTGTTGTACTTGTCAGGATCAACATCATCGCGGATGCCTTCCATTGCGGCTCCCGAAAGAAGAAGGCAGGCAAGGTAGGGATTGCATGACGGATCTGCGCTTCTGAGCTTGACTCTTGCTGCCTCAGGATGTGCCTTAACCAGGAAGCTTCCGTTTCCTAGGCTGTAGTTCACCGCAGACGGTGCCTCGAAGGTTCCGATTCTCTCATATGAGTTGGCAATGGGATTGAGGAAGATTGTCATCTCGACAATGCGTCTTAAGATGCCTCCGACCATCTGGCGTGTAAGTCTTTCTCTGTCCTTGGCCTTTGCGTTGTCAATACAGAGGCTGATTGCAAGCTCAGATCCGTTTTCTCCGAACAACGGCTTTGGCAAAAATGATGCAAAAAGGCCCATTCTGTCTGCAGTGTTCTTCACAATGTCCTTGAATGCCACAAGATGATCTGCGGCAGAAAGAAGAGGGGCGGGGCTGAAGCGGATCTCGTTCTGTCCCGGGCCCTTTTCATGATGGCTTGCGATGTAGTTGATTCCCATCTGGTCCATGGTTAAGCAGATTTCGCGTCTGATGTTCTCACCCCTGTCAATCGGAGATGCCTCGAAGTAGGAGGCCCTGTCCATGGGAATGTCGGTGGGATTTCCCTCTGCATCCTGCTTGAAGAGGTAGAACTCACATTCGGTTCTGGCGCTGAGCTGTGTTCCTGACTTCTTC
>JAGBRG010000216.1 GCA_017632495.1 Spirochaetales bacterium | reverse complement strand
TGTTTCTTGTTCCGTTGTCTTTGAAGCGTTTTTTCATATCAGGCTCATCATAGTTTTTAAGTAACATCATGGAAGTATCACGATTTCCCATCTTATCCGTGAGAATCTCAACTCCGAATCCGATCAGGTCCAGATCTTTGGTAAGAAGAACGGCTCCGTCGACAGTTGTGAGCTTTGCGATGAAATCCGCATATGCTGAAAGTTCCTTCTCCCTTGCCGTCTCTGAAATATCGATAAGACTCTTTTCTTCCTTGAAAAGGTACCTGCAAGGAAGCTTGAACTTAATTCCGACATACTTTGTGCAGGCCTCCTCAGATGGAACAATCAGAATGGTTCCGCCGTGCTGGTAGGAATCAACATTCCAAAGAACACGGGACATGAACTGACAAAGCTCCTCATGAGGAACGGATGAGCCGCTTTTTAGCTCCTCGGCCACATAGCCTTTGACAAACACATCCGGTCTTGAGATGACCGTACGGCCGAAGCAGTAGCTCACAAGGGACTTTTCTCCGAAACAACCGTCAATTTCACCAGGGCTCTTCACATAGATGTTCGGAATCATCGGCATGCGGTTTCCGTCAGAAATCTCTCCTATTGCCATCTTCTCCCATGAGGTATAGGAAGCAATCATACCGGTTATCAGAAACGGGTCTGAAGATGTGTCCAAACACAGATAGCACATGTTGGGGTTCAATGCGGGAGCAAGCTTATGAAGTCCGTCCACTGAGAAAGGAATCGGCTTTTCCAATGTAAGCTTGTGAGCATAGACAAAAGCATCAAGATAATCAGAATCCCCTGAGAGAAAGCACACTCTGTATGATGCGAAGCGAAGTTCATCACGTATGCAGCTTGCATTCAGAAGCGTGGAGCAGATTTTGATAAGAATATCCTTTGAAGGTAGAACCTGCTCTTCTTCAGGAGCTTGTACATTCCTGTTGTACGAATCGCAGAACACATCCACGAATTTGATAATCTCTTCCATCTATGCTTTCCCTATTAGGCCGTATTTGTTTAATTATATTCCGTTAATCAGAATCTTTAAAGATAAAAAACAGGGCCGTATCATCAAATACGGCCCTGAAAAATGCATAATATCTGTCAGCGCTGGACTCTTCCGGAGCCGTCTCCCTTGCACAGGGCTTCGACCTCGCTTCTTCTTGTGAGGTTGAAATCGCCAGGAATAGTATGCTTCAGAGCTGAGGCAGCAACGGCATAATTTAAGGCAAACTCCTCGTCATCATAGTTCAGAAGACCGAAGATAATTCCGGCTGCAAAGCTGTCTCCGCCGCCTACTCTGTCGATGATATCGTTCATATCATAGTGGCGTGAGTGATAAAAGCCTCCCTTTCCGTTAAGAGCTGCGCTCCATCCGTTTCTGTCAGCACTTCTGGACTCTCTGAGAGAGACAGCAACATGAGAGACGTTCGGGAACTGCTTCTTAACTTCTTCTGTCAGAACCTTGTACACATCCGTATCAATTTTGCCTGAAGTGACATCAACAGGTGCCGAGATGTCCAGACACTTCTGGATATCCTCTTCGTTGGCGATAATCACATCTGCGTACTTTGTAAGTTCACGCATGACTTCAGGTGCGCTTTTTCCGTACTTCCAAAGCTTTTTTCTGTAGTTAAGGTCGATTGAGACCTTGGCTCCGGCCTTCTTTGCAGCCTTCATTGCAGAAAGTGCACATTCAGCACAGCTCTGGCTTACGGCAGGAGTGATTCCTGTCACATGGAACCAGTCGGCTCCATCCATGATCGCATCAAAATCAAAGTCAGAGGGCTTTGCTTTTGCAATACAGCTGTCAGCTCTGTCGTATACGACAAGGCTCGGTCTCTGGTCAGCACCGGTTTCAAGGAAGTAGATTCCCACTCTTCCGCCGTCAACCATGTTGATTCTGCTTACATCAACTCCGTGTTTTCTGATCTCAGCAACAGCACTCTCTCCGATAGCGTTCTTCGGAAGAGCTGTCACAAACTGAGCATGCTCACCGAACATTGAAAGGGATACTGCGACGTTGGCCTCTCCGCCTCCGAATGTGGCTTCAAGCTTCGGAGACTGGAAGAATCTCTCGTGCTCAGGAGACTTGAGTCTGAGCATGATCTCACCGAAGGTGACGATCTTATGGACTCTGTCTTTCTCAACGGCTTTGGAAGGCTGGACCTTTGGCTCTTCCTTCTTACCGCTTCTGAGATCCTTGATTGCAGTCACAGCCTCTTTGCAGAGAGTTGTTATCTTTGCCCAGTCCTGCTTCTCAATTACATCGCCCTTGGCCATCCAGGAACCGCCTACTGCAACCACATAGGGGCTTGTAGCGTATTCAGCAAGATTTGCCATTGAGATTCCGCCGGTTGTCATGAATCTGACACTTGGGAAAGGTCCGCAGAGGTCCTTGATCATCTTGACTCCGCCGGAAGATTCGGCCGGGAAGAACTTAAGGACGTTAAGGCCAAGTCCTACTGCAGCCTGAACTTCACTTGCGGTACAGACTCCGGGGAAAACCGGAACAGAATGCTCCTGGCACCATCTTACAAGCTTTTCATCAAGACCCGGGGAGACAATGAAGGAAGCTCCCGCATCAATGGCCTTCTGTGCCTGCTCAATGGAAAGAACAGTACCTGCTCCGCACATCATCTGAGGATAGGCCTTGCTGATTCTTCTGATGGACTCCTCTGCAGCCGATGTTCTGAACGTAACCTCTATGCAGGGAATGCCTCCGTCCAAAAGAGCCTTTGCCAAAGGAACTGCCTTTTCTGCGTCCTTTAAGACGATGACAGGAACGATTCCCAGACTTTCAATTGTACTTAAAAGTTTATCAGCCATCTGTATCCCCTCTTACTTTCCTTCGAAGTATCTCTTTGCGTTGTTGAAAGAAATGTCCTGAACCATTGTTCCGACAAGATCATAGTCAGCCGGAATCTCTCCGTCCTCCATCCATGTACCCAGCATGTTGCAAAGAATTCTTCTGAAGTACTCGTGTCTCGGATATGAGAGGAAGGAGCGGCTGTCTGTAAGCATTCCGACGAATCTTGAAAGAAGACCCAGGTTTCCAAGAACCTTCATCTGCTCTGTCATTCCGTCGATATGATCGCAGAACCACCATGCGCTTCCCATCTGAATCTTTCCGGGAATATCACGCTGAAAGCATCCCATAAGTGTTCCGATAGGATAGTAATCCTTGGGATTGAGCGTGTAGATGATGGTCTTAGGAAGTGCATCCTTGCTGTCCAAGGTATCCATGAATCTGGAAAGCTTATAGGCCATTTCGTTGTCGGTTACTCCGTCATAGCCTGTATCAGGTCCCAGAGCCTTGAAGCCGCGGCTGTTGTTGTTTCTTGAAGACTGCATGTGAAGCTGCATCACAATACCCTTTTTGGCATACTGCTCGGCAAGGGACATGAGGATGTAGGTTCTGTAGATTTCAGCCTCTTCAGATGTGACACTCTTTCCTGCTCTGGCCTTGAGGAAAACCTCGTTGACCTTTGCATCGGAAGCCGGTGCATAAGGCGGAACGATTATGGCATGGTCTGTTGCAAGACATCCGTTTTGGATAAAGAAGTCAAGGCGCTTTGAAAGTGCTGTCATTACATCTGAAGCAGATGTGATGCTGACGCCTGAGGATTTGGCAAGCTTGTCGATATAAGCATTGAAGCCCTCTGCATCAATGTTCATGGCCTTATCAGGTCTGTATGAAGGAATGACCTTGGTTTTTGTCTTTGCAGCCTTTCTGATGGCCTCATGATACTCAAGAGTATCTGCAGGATCATCGGTGGTTCCTACTGCATAGACATTGAACTTCTTAAAGATTCCGTATGCATCAAGATCAGGATCTTCTTTGAGCTTTCTGTTGGCCTCGTCATAGATTTCACGGGCTGTCTTGGGAGAAAGCGGAGTGTCGATTCCGAAGAATCTCTGAAGCTCAAGGTGTGACCAGTGATAGATGGGGTTTCCGATTGCATGAGCGATTGTATCCGCATAGTGCAGAAAACGCTCAAAATCATCGCCCTGCTTCTCGTCATAGCCGTTGGACCTCATCTGTCTCCATTTGTAGTGATCTCCGTAAAGCCATGCGCTTGTGATGCTGGGCTCTCTCTTGTTGTCGGCGATCTCCTTTGGAATAAGATGGCAGTGATAGTCGAAAATCGGCATAGCCTTGGCATATTCATGATAGAGCCTGACGGCGCTGTCATTTTTCAGAAGGAAGTTTTCATCCATAAATTTCTTCATTTTGTTCCCCCTTTAGGAATTGAACTTTTCACGGTTGATCCAAAGACCAAGAGCAGGATTCGGGATGTAGAAGATCTCTTCTCCGTCCACAGTGTTGTAACCGTACTTGAGCTTTTCAGGATCATACTTCTTGGAAAGCTCCTCATAGGAAGCCGGAATGAATCCGACATCCTCAATCTCTTTCTGAGAGATGTCACGCACGGCATAGGTGATTGAGAATCTTCCGTCGCTTGAACCGTGAATCAGGTGTGCGGCAACTCCCATGTTGGCCTGAAGATCCTCATTCTCATTCAGAAGCTCCAGAGTATGGATTCTGCCCTTGTAGCCGTACTTTCTGATAAGAGCATCGTTTGTCTTGTCCTCACCGAACTTATCAACAGCAGGAGCCAGGACAATCAGCTGACCTCCGTCGGCAATAGCCATTCTTGTGCGGTAGACAGCCTTGTTTCCAAGCCATGTGCTGTGGAATTCCTTCTCATTCAGATACACGACACACTTCTTGATTCCGGTCTCCACATAGTCGATGTTCTTTTCCTGTGAAAGCTTCACAGCGTCCTCCAACGGCTTTCTGCCCTCTCCTATGAACAGACCGTGGGTCTGAATCACATCATCGGGAGCGGTACAGACAGTGAGCATCCAGAGGATGTTGGCCTTCTTTGACAGATAGTGCTCAAGAGCATAGTCAAAAATGCGTCTGACAGGTGTAAAGTCGCGTCCCATCATCCTTTCCATGCCGTAGACGGCACCGATGATGTGACTCTGGTTGATCATGTCCGATCCGCCTGCTCCGACAAAGAGGTTCTTTGCCTGGTTGGCCATGCCTATGACCTCATGAGGAACGACCTGGCCGATTGAAAGAACAAGGTCAAACGAAGGATCTATGACCATCTTGTTGACCTCTACGGCCACACCCTTCTTCCAAAGACCCTCTGTTACCTCGGAAACGAATGAGGCAGGAACCTCACCGATGTTGGTCACATCATGACGCCAGTCATGGGCGTGGAACTTTGAAAGAGGAATATCTCCGTACATGGCCTTGATTTCCTTCTCGGTCATAGGAACATGTGTTCCCAGAGCCTCGAGAAGCTCAACACCGACGTTGTTCTCAACGCACCAGTGATATGCGATGTTGGCAATCAGACCGGCGTTTGAGAAGCATCTGGTGTAGTCTGGAACGACCATCAGTATCTTTTTTGGTTTTCTCTGCTCCAAGGCAGAAATCACCATTTTCTTGATATCTTTTTCAGTAAGCATAGGATTTCCTTTTGTTTCCCCAATAAAACGGTTCCACCCGCATTGCGGATGGAACCTGTAAATTTAAGCGTTGTAAGTTGAAGCTGAGGTGCTTCCGCCTTCGCCTGTCCAGTTGGTGTGGAAGAACTTTCCTCTTTCCTGGTCAACTCTCTCGTAGGTGTGGGCGCCGAAGTAGTCTCTCTGTGCCTGAAGGAGGTTTGCAGGGAGTCTGTCGGTCGTGTAGCCGTCGAAATAGCTCAGAGCACTTGAGAATGCCGGTGTGGGGATTCCGCAAAGAGCTGCATTTGCGACAACCTTTCTCCAGGACGGGAGAAGACTCTCAATCAGTGACTTGAAGTACGGGTCAAGAAGCAGATTTGAAAGCTCCGGATTCTTGTCGTAGGCTTCCTTGATCTTTCCGAGGAATGTGGAACGGATGATACATCCTCCTCTCCACATCAGTGCGATTCCGCCGTAGTTGAGCTTCCAGCCGTAGTTCTTGGCTGCAGCCTTCATCAGGACGTAACCCTGGGCATAGGAGATGATCTTGGAGGCAAGAAGAGCCTTTCTGATATCCTCGATCATAGCAGTCTTGTCGCCTGTGTACTTTTCTCTCTTGACCTTGTACTCGGCGCTGGCCTCGACACGCTCTGCCTTCATTGCTGAAAGGCATCTTGCAAAGACAGCCTCACCGATCAGTGTAAGAGGAACACCCTCGTCCAGGGCGGCGATTCCTGTCCACTTTCCGGTACCCTTCTGACCTGCGGTATCAAGAATCTTGTCTACAAGAGGCTTTCCGTCCTCATCCTTCTTTGCAAGAATCTCACTTGTGATCTGGATGAGATAGCTGTCAAGCTCTGTCTTGTTCCACTTTGTGAACACTTCGTGCATCTCGTCGGGATTCATTCCGAGAAGATCCTTCATAAGCTGATAGGCTTCACAGATGAGCTGCATGTCACCGTACTCGATTCCGTTGTGGACCATCTTTACGAAGTGACCGGCACCACCGTTTCCGACCCAGTCGCAGCAGGGACTTCCGTCCTCGACCTTTGCGCTGACAGCCTGGAAAATCGGCTTTACCAAAGGCCATGCAGCCTCAGATCCGCCAGGCATCATTGAAGGTCCCTTCAAGGCTCCCTCCTCTCCGCCGGAAATACCTGTTCCGATATAGAGAAGACCCTTGGACTCGACATACTCACAGCGTCTGATTGTATCAGGGAAGTGGCTGTTTCCGCTGTCGATGATGACATCGCCCGGCTCAAGAACAGGAAGAAGCTTCTCGATAAAGTCATCAACTGCCTGACCGGCCTTGACCAGAAGCAGGACCTTTCTGGGTCTTGCAAGGTTGTCTGCCAATTCCTGGATGCTGTGGCATCCGATGATATTCTTTCCCTTGGCTCTGCCGCTTGTGAAGGCATCTACCTTCTCAACTGTTCTGTTATAGACAGCGACTGTAAAGCCCTTGGACTCCATATTCATAACAAGGTTCTCACCCATTACGGCGAGACCGATTAAACCGATATCTGCTTTTTTAGCCATAGTTATCTCCTTATTCTGTAATTGAGAATTCGCCGGAAGACAGTGATGAGCAGAGAGGACATACCTTTTTGGTAGGCCTCGATGCGAAGCGCTGAAATTCCGGATGAATTATCAATTACCTCTTAACTCTAGCGTTGCCCTTGTAGATGGACATTATCTGATCCTCATCAGCCGGTGTACCGTAGTCTGTGAGAACTGTTGTTGCAAGAACACCTGTTGCCCAACCGAACTTGATCCAGTCTTCCTCGGGCTTTCCTGAAAGAATTGCATAAAGAAGACCGCCGACAAAGCCGTCTCCGCCGCCGATTCTGTCCATAACCTGAATCGGTCTCGGAAGCTCTTCGTACCAGTTGTTTCCGACACTGACAAGTGCGCCCCAGTTGTGCTCGTTGGCACTGACTACCTCTCTGAGGGTTGTGGCGTAGACCTGAGCGTTGGGATAGGATTTCTTGACCTCTCCGATCATGCCCTTGAACTGCTCGATCTTGTTGGCAAGATCCTTTCCGCCTGCCTCAGGACCCTTCATTCCGAGACAGAGCTGGAAGTCCTCTTCGTTTCCGACAAGGATGTCAGCAACAGATGCAATCTCGCTGAATGCAGCACTAAGCTCTTTTTCTCTGCCCTTCCA
>JAGBRG010000215.1 GCA_017632495.1 Spirochaetales bacterium | reverse complement strand
GCAAAAGACAAGGTCCGCCTCCTTCCAGCACTGAACATCCCCATGGACACTCTCAAGAAGGCAGTTGAAATCATCAAGGCTGCATGTGTTTGAAACAAAATCATTCAAAAAGCAAAGGGCTGCAAAACTGCAGCCCCTTTATATTTGTTAGTAGTATTTACAAACTCAGTTAATATTATGCCTCTTCTGCACTTAAGACGACCTTCAGCGGTGCCATGACCTTCTTGTCGTAGCAGGAGAAGATTGAGTCAATGGTCTCTTTGTCAGGACTCCTTGTAAATGCGCTGACAACAGGAACTATGACCATTCCGCCCAGCATTGCAAAGGCGCCGCAGTTAATCGGGCTCTGCAGGACTGCAGGGAAGGAACTCTTGAAGAACATGTTGGCAAGCATCAGAGCAGAACCCCAGATGAAGCATGCCACGCAGGATGCCTTTGTGGTCTTCTTCCAGTAGAGGCTGTACAGGAACGGGGCAAGGAATGAACCTGCCAGAGCTCCCCATGAAAGACCCATCAGCTGAGCGATGAAGGTCACGTTCTTCTTGTACTGAACAATTGCAATCACAGCTGAAATCAGGATGAACACTGCAATGAAGATTCTGATGATCGGAAGATTCTTCTTCTCATCCTTCTTGTTACCCAGGAACATCGGGTCAATGAAGTCCAGCGTCAGGGTTGAGCTTGAGGCAAGAACCAGAGATGACAGGGTGGACATTGATGCGGAAAGAACCAGAACAAGTGCTATTCCGAAGACAGCAGGTGAAAGGTTTGCAAGCATCTCAGGGATGATTGCATCAAAGCCTTCTTTTGCGACATTGACGTTGAAAAGTCTTCCGAAACCGCCGAGGAAGTAGCAGCCGCCTGCGACAACGATTGCAAAGAATGTGGAGATGACTGTTCCCTTGTGGATGTCCTTCTCACTCTTGATTGCGTAGAACTTCTGAACCATCTGCGGTAGGCCCCAGGTTCCGAGTGATGTGAGAATGACAACACAAAGAAGGCTGAACGGATCCGGTCCGAAGAATGAAGCGAAGATTCCGGGAGTTGTGGTAACCGAAGGATCTGTGATGTTGGCAAGAGCTGTAAGAGATCCAACAAAGCCTCCGTTGATCTTCAGCACAGAAAGGATGATTGCGACAATTCCGAAGAGCATTATGATGCCCTGGATGAAATCGTTTACGGCTGTTGCCATGTATCCGCCGGCTATGACATAGATTGCAGTAAGAACTGCCATTACGACGATACAGACTGTGTAATCTACATTAAAGCCCATTCCGAACAGTCTGCTAAGACCATTGTAAAGCGATGCAGTGTAAGGAATAAGGAAGACAAAGATAATGATTGATGAAATCAGCTTAAGACCCTTGCTGTTGAATCTGTTTTCAAAGAACTGAGGCATTGTAGCCGACTTCAGATGCTGAGTCATGATTCTTGTTCTACGTCCAAGAATTGTCCAGGCAAGAAGTGATCCGATGAAGGCATTTCCAAGACCGACCCATGTGGAGGCGACTCCGAACTTCCATCCGAACTGTCCTGCATATCCGACAAAGATGACTGCTGAGAAATAACTGGTTCCGTAAGCAAAGGCTGAAAGCCAAGGACCTACGTTTCTGCCGCCGAGAACAAAGCCTCTGACGTCCCTTGCCTGTTTTCTGCAAACAAGCCCAACCGCTATCATGACTGCGAAAAAAACCACAATCAGCAGACTCTTAATCAACATATGTACACCTCCGTGACACCTCTTTTCTACAGAAAAAGTGTTTTTTGGTCAATGGAGTTTGTTACAAATCTTTACATTCTGTTGCTATTATAACACAATAAGGCAGTTTACTAACATTTTGGCTTTTTCTATTTAATTATTGGAAGTTGCCATGAAGACTGTTGCCCTAGAAGCATCAACAGAAAGGCTGACAGACGAGGAACCTGCTATGCAGCACTCTCCACGTTTAAGAACAATACCGCTTATCTTTGCCTCGCCGTCAGTACACAGAAAAATCTTTGGGCCTTTGAAGGCATTCTCAAATCGGCCGTTCTCCATAACAGTGAGAGTAAAGCCTCCTTCACAGACAAAGTGCTTTCCGCCCTTATCAACGGAAGGAATCATCGGCGTAGGTATATAGGTCTGTGCATTCATAACCTTCTCAAGCTCATCAAGGTCCACATGCTTAGGAGTAAGACCAGCTCTAAGGACATTATCGGAGTTGTTCATAAGCTCAACACCGTTTCCATATATATAAGCATGAAGAACGCGGGGTTTAAGATACACTGCCTGCCCTACTTCCAGATGGATGATGTTAAGAAGAAGCGGCGAAAAGACTCCAGGGTCTCCGAAATACCTGTCTCCAAGCTCTGTGACAAGATCCCTCACATCAGAAGGAAGGCTGTCTTTGTTCTTTAAAAGCTCTGCTTCCGCATATGAGAGAGTATCCGGATCCAGGCGATAAATAGTATCAAAAAGCTCAGAAATACTTCCTATTTCGGAAAGATGTTCGTTAAATAGATTCGGAACTGCTGTTTTCAGCATGTCTTTCATCTGATCAAAGGGTCTGAAACCGCACATGGCGGTGACCGGAGTTAAAGCGTAGAGCATCTCTGCCTTTTGGCTTGAATCCTGATAGTTCCAGAGACTTCTGCCGACCTTCTTTCTTTTTTCAGCTTCTGCTTCAAATCCCCTCTTTGCCTGCTCCGGGTCAGGATGGCACTGGATGCTCAGGCTCTGCGCAATTGCCAGAACCTTAAGAAGAAAAGGAAAGTCAACCGAGCTAAAGCCGCAAAATGTCGGATCAGAGTCCAGAACATCACAAAGACGCTCTTTTGTGCCTGAAACAACAGCACTTCCCTGCCTGTTGGCGCCTATCCACATTTCGGCCTTGGGGCCGTTCTTCTCAAGAGAAAGAAGGTCTGCTATGAAGGTATCATTTCCCCATGCATAATCTTTTACTGCAGGAATTATCTTAATTATCTGATTCATGACGCTTCCTTAAAACCGACAGTCTCATTCTGATGCACATATGCCATGGTGACAGCTGCAAAGACTATCTTCCAAAAGTAAGACAGGAATATGAATGAGAACATCAGTGTGGCAAGTGATCCGTAGATCACCGAGTATTTTACAGAGTATTTGACGACAAAGCCGAACACAAAGCCCAGGATGCCGATGCCGACAGTACCGAACAGAGCCCCGATTACTCCGGATCTGAAATTGACCGGGCAGTTCGGAATGAGGATTATCATTGCAAGAAGCACACCGAACATTGCCACATTAGGCAGGGCATTCTTCCAGAAGATCTGAAGAGCCGACAGAGCCGGAGCCTTTCGCAGTCTTATTGACAGTGAGTTGAATCTTCCCACCAGAAACACAGCAATGACGATTGCAGCTATTCCCACTGCAATGATTCCGATGTACTTGAGGTATCGGATGACGGGATTTCCCTTCTGATGCGTTTTATAAATCTTGTTGACAACAACAAATATCTTATCAATCAGAAGAACAAACGTCACGGCGAAAGACAGCATGCTGACAATGCCCATGCTCACTGCGTTCTCCGTGAAGGTGTTGATGTAGGAGACAAGAGTCTCTCCTGTCTTTTCGCCGAACGTTCTGACCACATATTCGCTCAAGGCTCCAGCAACAGGAGCCAGGGCATTCAGCTGACTCAAAATAGCATAGACTACGGCGATACAGGGAACCAAGGCGATGAGAGTAGAATAAACCATGCCGTTTGACAGCATGGCTGAAGAATTCTCATTGAACTGTGCGATGAAGCTGCGCATCAGAGCCATGAACCCGATGCGCTTCTTTTCCACGTTCCTTTTTTCAGACATCAGCGATTTCAGATATGAGCATCAAGCCAGTTGGCTATTATCTCATATACTTCCTTCTTGTTTGTCTCATTGAGAAGCTCGTGTCTTGCTCCGGGAATGAGCTTCAGTGTCACATCGGCAATACCTGCTCCGGTATAAAGCTGGTATACCTTTCTGACACCCTTGCCCATGTCTCCGACAGGATCCATCTCTCCGCTTATGATAAGAAGCGGAAGATCCTTGGGAAGACGCTCAGCGTTGGATTTGCTGTTTGCAAACTCAATGCCTGTGAGAAGGTCATAGAAGAAGCCGTTTGTGCACATGAAGCCGCACTTGTCGTCCTTGACATACTTCTCAACTTCCTTGGCATCGCGTGAAAGCCAGTCGAAATCCGTTACAGTCGGCTCAAAAGCCTTGTTGTATGCGCCGAAAGAAAGCTTGTTCATAGTGATTCCAGGAGACTTTGTGCCGTGCTTCTTGATTTCACGCTTACAGATAAGCTTTCCGATCTTTCCGACAATACCCTTGCCGCATCCTGTTCCCATGATGATGACACCGCTGTAGAAATCCGGATGCTTTACCATTACGGTTCTTGCAAGGAAGCTTCCCATGCTGTGACCCATGAGGAAGGTTGTATTGACATATTGCTGTGATGTGATGAAGTTAGCCAGCTCAAAAGCGTCGTCGGCAACGCGGTTCCAGCCGTCGCTATCGGCGAACCAGCCGATTTCATCCTCTGATGCTGTAGCTCCATGACCCCTGTGGTCTGCGGCAAAGACCGCAATTCCCAGTGTATTCAAATATTCTGCAAACTTGGCATATCTGTCACTGTGTTCGGCCATGCCGTGGAGAATCTGCAGAAAGGCTTTAATTTCTATATGTGGAGAAGGCAACCAGAGGTTATATGCAAGCTTGTGACCATCAGAACAGATGAAGACATTGTCTGCCATTTAAACCCCCAATTTTCCCTGAAAACTTGTTCAGAAAAGTACAATATATGTAAAACCTATACAGGTATACTATTAACATCATACTATGGTTGAAATTCCATTTACAAGAAAAGCTTTTTATTTAATTTGACAAATTTGTACTTTTTTTCAGCTCAAAAAGCATTTTTGCTTAATATCTGTAAAGGTTTAAGCAGACCCGACCTATGTTATGATAATTTCATACAATAATTGGATTAAAATATGAAAAAGCATTTACTTGTAGCAAGTGACATACACAATGACGATCAGGCCTTTGAGATTTTAGCAAAGAAAGCCGAAAACAAGGACTGTCTTGCATTGTTGTATGCAGGGGATCTGAACATTGAAAACTGCATAATAAGCTCACTTTTACAGGTAAGAAACTTCCTTTTCATACCGGTTCAGGGCAACTGCGACAATAAATGGGAGTGGACAGACCTGGGAATGGATCTCCCGCTGTATAGAACATGCAGTTTCGGAGGCCTGAAAATCTTCATCTCACATGGCCATATGTATACAGATCCAAGCTCCGCAGGGCTATATGACAAGGACTTTGACATAGTAATAAACGGGCATACCCATGTGAACAGTCTCAGAGAGCAAATACTTGATGGAAAACAAATTGTCTTTATGAACCCAGGATCTCCTTCAAGGCCCAGAGGCTATAGTAAGCCATCTTACGGGACGATAGTTTTCAATGAAGACGACTCAGTTAGCTTTAGGCTCCACGCTCTGCAAGGCGATGGTGTTCTTTCTGAGAAAACAATATCTTTCAATCAGGCTTCTGTAAGGCACG